>JAJRPL010000263.1 GCA_024280815.1 Bacteroidota bacterium | reverse complement strand
GATTAATAATTCTATACGATTATCTGTATATTCTAAACGTTTCACCATCAAAACAATGCAATTGGTGGGTGCAACAAAACGTTTTATTAGAAAACCTTTTGTGTGGAGCAGTATAAAATTAGGTGCAGTTGGGGCTTTAGTGGCTTTAGTTGCTTTAGCCTTTGCCGTATATTATTTAAATAGTAACTTTCCTGAATTTGGTTTCTTAGAAAACACAGAACTATTAGCTATTTTATTTGGTAGCGTTTTTTTATTAGGTATTCTTATAACGTGGTTGAGTGCCTTTTTTGCAACACAACGCTTTTTGAATTTAAGAACTGACCAACTGTATTACTAGACAAAAAACTATTCTACTTATGAAAAAACAAAAAAAATCTAACTCATCTACTAGCAAAGTAGAAAAACACACTAATGAATTCTTATTCGAAAAACGTAATTATTTAATTATGCTTGTAGGATTGATAGTGATTGCCCTTGGCTTTATTTTAATGTCTGGCGGTGGTAGTGATGACCCTACTGTTTTTAACGAAGACATCTATAATTTTAGAAGAATTCGTTTAGCACCAACGCTAGTTCTTATCGGTTTGACTATTGAAATTTATGCTATATTTGCCAACCCAAAATAATAATTTATGTCCTATTTATACGCTATAATTCTAGCAGTTATTGAAGGTATAACTGAGTATTTACCTGTTTCATCAACGGGTCATATGATTATAGCATCTTCATTTATGAAAATTGCAAGTGATGACTTCACTAAACTTTTCACTATTGTTATCCAGCTCGGTGCCATATTATCTGTTGTTGTTTTGTACTGGAAACGTTTTTTTCAAAGTTTTGATTTTTATTTCAAATTATTAGTAGCCTTTATCCCTGCAGTAGTTTTAGGTTTACTATTAAATGATATTATTGACGAACTTTTAGAGAGCCCATTAACCGTAGCCATTTCTTTAATTATTGGTGGCTTTATTTTACTAAAAGTAGATGAATGGTTTAAATCAAATGAAGTGTTTGATGAAAATAACCCAACCAAGCACACTGAAATAAGTTACGCAACAGCACTTAAAATAGGTTTCTTTCAATGTCTTGCCATGATACCTGGAACTTCAAGAAGTGGAGCGAGTATTGTTGGTGGTATGACACAAAAAATAAATAGAAAAACAGCCGCAGAATTTTCTTTTTTCTTAGCCGTACCTACCATGTTTGGAGCTACAGCAAAAAAATTATACGATTATTATAAAGCTGGTTTTGAATTAAGCAGTGAGCAAATCAATTTTTTAATTGTAGGTAATGTTATTGCTTTTATAGTCGCTCTAATAGCTATCAAATCTTTTATAGATTATTTAAGTAAAAAAGGATTTAAAATATTTGGTTACTATCGAATTATACTAGGTATTTCTTTGCTAGTTATCCATTTCTTTTTTCATAAACTCAGTGTATAGTGACTGCTGACGATTTTAAAAACGGGCAAGTATTACTCATTGATAAACCTTTAACTTGGACCTCATTTCAAGTGGTAAATAAGCTACGTTGGAAGATTAGAAAAACCTTTGGCATCAAAAAAATAAAAGTTGGACATGCAGGCACTCTTGATCCTTTAGCTACTGGCTTACTAATTATCTGCACAGGAAAATTCACCAAAAGGATAAACACCTTTCAAGCTCAAGAAAAAGAATATACAGGTACGTTCACATTAGGTGCCACAACACCATCTTACGATTTAGAAACTGAAATTGACAAGACCTACCCAATTAATCATTTAACTAAAGAATTTATCAAAAAAACAACCTTACAATTTATTGGTGAAATTAATCAAAAGCCTCCCATTTTTTCAGCCATAAAAAAAGATGGAAAGCGTTTGTATGAATTGGCACGAGCTGGCGAAACTACTGAAATAAAATCACGTAAGGTCACTATTTCTTCATTTGAAATTACAAAAATAGACCTTCCATCAATTGATTTTAAAATAACTTGTAGTAAAGGTACTTATATACGCTCTTTAGCTTATGATTTTGGCAAAGCATTAAATTCTGGAGCTCATTTATCCACCTTAAGGCGAACAAAAATTGGAAATTTTAACATTAAAGATGCACAAACTATTGAAACTTTTACTGCCCTTTTAGATAAAATTTAACAATTCTGTTATTTTAAATTATTTAGCATAGTGATTGTCATTTCTTCTAAACTAAATTTGTGTTGCCAATTCCAATCTTTTTTGGCTTGACTATCATCAATACTTTCTGGCCAACTTTCAGCAATCTGCTGTCTAAAATCAGGAGAATAACTAATTTTAAAATTTGGAATATGTTTCTGTATTGATTTTGCAATTTCATGAGGTGTGAAATTAATCGCAGCAATATTATAAGAAGTATACGTGTCTGGTAAATCAGCATTCATCAGGTTTTCTGTTGCTGCTACAGCATCATCCATATACATCATTGGCAATCTTGTGTTTTCAGTTAAAAAACAACTGTATTCACCTTCTGACAAGGCTTTATGATAAATTTCAACAGCATAATCAGTAGTACCCCCACCTGGTTTTGTCTTCCAGCTAATAATACCTGGGTATCGTAAACTTCTAACATCTACATTATACTTACTTTTATAATAAGCACACCAACGTTCGCCCGCTAATTTACTAATACCATAAACAGTAGTTGGTTCCATAATTGTTTTTTGTGGCGTATTTACATGTGGCGTAGAATTGCCAAATACAGCAATTGAACTTGGCCAAAACACTTTTTTAATAACACCATCTTTAGCTAATTCTAATATGTGCAACAAAGAGTTCATATTTAAATCCCATGCTTTTTTAGGATATTTCTCTGCAGTAACAGACAACATTGCTGCCATTAAATAAACTTCAGAAATATCATACTTTTCTATAATATTTCTGATGGCATCCTTATCAGTAGCGTCTAATAATTCGAAAGTACCACTTTTCATTAAAGTTTCACTCTCTTTTATATCAGAAGCAATGACAGAAGAATTTCCGTAAATTTGACGTAAATGTACTGTTAGCTCAGTACCTATTTGACCAGAAGCTCCAATAATAAGTTTACAATTATTCACAGTATTTAATTAAAATTGGGGCAAATTTAAACAAAAATCTAATCTAGTTTTTATTAAATCTAAATAATTAACAAGCTATTTTTGTACTTTTGTTTTTTTAGATTTTATAGCTAATGTTAAATAAAACTATTTATTATTCATTATTACTTCTTTTAGTCACTTTTTCGTGTAAAAAAGAAAAAATCAATTCTCAAAAAATTACTATTGTAAAAGATAGTTTAAAAACTGAAGATAAAACTAAAGTTAGAGCAATTGGAGAAACTTTAAGTCCCATTGCTAAAACCAAAATTGAAAACTGGCCTGAATACCAACAACTTGACCAAGTTTTAGAAAAATTTTATAGCATTTCTCCAAATCAGGCTTTAAATTTATCTAAAGAATTAGCTGCCACGTCAAAACAATTAAAAGATTCTATAAAAATTGAAAGATTTAAACAACCTGATATAGGTATTCGAATTAATGTACTTCACAATAATGCATTACGTTTGGCTGACATGGCAACAATACCTACCATAAAACCTACAGAGGTACAAGATGAAATCCAAAATATTTTAGATGCCTTTTCAGCTTTAAATTCTAAAATAAACAACCTAAGTAAACAAGAAAAAATTGAGATTGAATTAAAGAATTTTGAGGCTAATTAGTATTCTCTTTTTCTTCGAGTTTAATCTTTGCTCAAAAATCACCTCTAAATACTAATAATGATATCAGCAATCAAAAAAATAAAAGTTTGTTAGACTTATGGCCAAAAGTTGCAATTCAGCATAATCAAGAAATGAAAATATATTACAAAAAAAGAATAGCAAACGGAAAAAACAAAATGAGTACTATTAATGTTATTAGAAATAAATTATTAGCAAGGGTTTTTTCAGTAGTTCAAAAAAACGCTCCTTATGTAGAAACAATGAAATACGCAACATAATAAAATTGTTAACAACTCCCAGTAAAAATTCTTTTTTGAATCATAGAATACAGGTTTGTAGTGACTTTAACAGGATTAACTTCGTTTTCCCTACAAAGCTCCGCTTTGAAAATAGTACAAACAAAAAACGCTCAAGCGAGCTTGGCGTTTTTTCTTATCGAACTATTTATTCGTGACCTCGGAAGGATTCAAACCTTCAACCTCCACAGCCGTAATGTGGTGCACTATTCAGTTATGCTACGAGGCCATTTTTAGGATGGCAAATATATTCCTTTTAACGCTACTAGAAAAGTTTTTCTATAATTTTTAGTTTATAGCTTTTTTAGTTTTTGGTACTGAATCTAATAATTATTTCTAAGAGTATTCTTTTAGTTTAAAAAAGTATATTTGCCAAAAAATTAATAATGAGTATATTTTATATTATTGTTGGCTTTATATTATTAGTAGTTGGTGGTGAATTTTTAGTGAGGTCTTCAGTAGGTTTATCTTTTAAATTGAACTTGTCAAAGTTAATTATTGGTATGACTGTAGTATCATTTGCAACTTCAGCACCTGAACTTTTAGTGAGTCTACAAGCTGCTTTAAACGGTTCGCCTGATTTAGCACTTGGTAATGTAATAGGCTCTAATATTGCAAATATTGCTTTGGTATTGGGTATAACCGCTATTATTGCTCCGTTAACGGTCGATAAAAATTTTTACAAAATGAATTGGCCAGCAATGATGGTGTTTTCTGTTTTGTTTTATTATTTTTTATGGAATGATGCTGTTATAAGCCGTATTGAAGGCATTATATTATTTGTCTTGTTGATTGTATTTATTTATGGGATGATTGTAAAAGCTAAAAAAGACAAATCTGAAGTTATCGATGATGTAGATGATGCCTTAATGGAAACTTCTTATCCTATGATATTTCTTTGGCTTGCTATTGGTGGTGGAGCATTGTATTTTGGTTCTGAATTATTAGTAAAAGGAGCAAAAGATGTTGCTCAAAATTTAGGGATAAGTGATGGTGTTATCGG
>JAJRPL010000262.1 GCA_024280815.1 Bacteroidota bacterium | reverse complement strand
TTCCAATAGAAGCATGAATAATTCCAGTTTTATCAACTTTAAAATCAATTTTACCACCTTTAACATCTGCAACAGCTTTTGCGACATCCATAGTTACTGTACCAGTTTTTGGGTTAGGCATTAATCCTCTAGGGCCTAAAATTCTACCTAAAGGTCCTAATTTACCCATTACACTTGGCATAGTTACTATAACATCAACATCTGTCCATCCTCCTTTAATTTTTTGAAGGTACTCGTCCAATCCAACATAATCAGCACCAGCTTCTTTGGCTTCGGCTTCTTTATCTGGAGTAACTAAGGCAAGCACTTTAACATCTTTACCAGTACCATGAGGTAGTGTTACTACACCACGTACCATTTGATTTGCTTTTCTAGGATCTACACCCAAACGAACTGCAACATCTATAGATGCATCAAACTTTACATTAGTTATTTCTTTTACTAAAACAGAAGCTTCACTTAAAGAATATGCTTTTGTAGCATCTACTTTACCGACAGCTTCTTTTCTTTTTTTAGTTAATTTTGACATCTTATTATAAAATTATACAGTTAAGCAGGAGCGTTTCCTTTTACTTTTATTCCCATTGATCTAGCTGTACCTGCAATCATTTTCATCGCTGACTCTACTTTAAATGCATTTAAATCTTGCATTTTACTTTCAGCAATTACTTTAATTTGATCCCAAGTAATCGTTGCTACTTTTATACGATTAGGCTCACCAGAACCTTTTTTAGTTTTTGTAGCTTCAAGTATTTGTACTGCAGCAGGTGGTGTTTTTACAACAAAATCAAATGATTTGTCTTTAAAAACAGTAATTACTACAGGCAATACTTTACCAGGTCTATCTTGAGTTCTAGCATTAAATTGCTTACAGAACTCCATGATATTCACCCCAGCTGCACCTAAAGCAGGTCCAACAGGTGGCGAAGGGTTTGCTGCACCTCCTCGAACTTGTAATTTTACAACCTTACTAACTTCTTTTGCCATTTTTAATTATTATATGCTAAGCTAATATCTATTTTAAAAAAAATTCAACTTACTCAACACTTGTTAATATTTGATAATTCTTTGTGGAAGCAAAGGTTTATCTATATTGTGTAACACTTATGATACTTTTTCAACTTGCATATAGCTCAATTCTAATGGAGTTTTTCTTCCAAAGATTTTTACCATAACTTCAAGTTTACGTTTTTCTTCATTAATATTTTCAATAGTTCCTTCAAAACCATTAAATGGTCCATCAACTACTTTTACTGTTTCTCCTATAATATAAGGAATAACCACATTCTCATTTTGAATAGCTAGCTCATCAACTTTCCCTAACATTCTATTCACTTCAGCTTTTCTTAACGGAACAGGATCACCTCCTTTTACTTCACCTAAAAAACCTATAACACCTGTTACTGATTTGATAACATGAGGCAACTCTCCAGCTAAATTGGCTTTAACCATTATATAACCAGGAAAATAAACTTTTTCTTTATTTACCTTTTTTCCTTGGCGTATTTGTATCACTTTCTGTGTAGGCACTAATACTTGGTCTAAATAATCTGAAAGACCTAATCGAGAAACTTCGTTCTCTATATAAGTTTTTACCTTATTTTCTTGACCTCCTATAGCTCTAACAACATACCATTTCTTTACAGAATCAGCCATATTACTTTTAAATTAAAATAAATTAAAATATTGTTCTAAACCTAATTGAAATACTTTGTCTACAGCAAAAATTGCCAAAGCAAAAATAACGGAAAAAAGAGCTACTAGTACAGTAGACTTTTGAGCTTCAGAAAATGAAATCCAAGTAACTTGAGTTTTCAACTCTTCAAAAGATTCTTTAATATATGTAACAACACCCATTATATTATATATAGTTTTTGTCTAACGACACTTCACTCAAAAATCCCGACACTTCGGGATGATTATTTTAATTGCACGGGTGGAGAGACTCGAACTCCCGACACCCGGTTTTGGAGACCGGTGCTCTACCAACTGAGCTACACCCGTATAGAATATTAAGGTGCTCCTTAATATAAGAAGCACCTATCCTATAATATATTTAACTAATAAGGTGTGTCTTATAAAATTTCAGTCACCTGACCTGCACCTACTGTTCTACCACCTTCACGAATTGCAAAACGTAAACCTACATTCATTGCAATTGGTTGATGTAAATCAACAGTAATTGTCAAGTTATCACCAGGCATAACCATTTCAACACCATCAGGTAAATTAATTGTACCTGTAACATCTGTAGTTCTTACATAAAACTGAGGACGATAGTTGTTATGGAATGGTGTATGACGACCACCTTCTTCTTTTTTCAATACATAAATCTCAGCTTTAAATTTAGCATGAGGAGTTACAGAACCTGGCTTACAGATTACCATACCTCTTTTGATCTGAGATTTTTCAATACCTCTTAATAAGATACCTACGTTATCACCAGCTTCACCTCTATCTAATATTTTACGGAACATTTCAACTCCTGTTACAGTAGAAGTTAATTTTTCAGCCCCCATACCTATGATATCAACTGCATCACCAGTATTAGCAACACCAGTCTCAATACGACCTGTAGCAACAGTACCACGACCCGTAATTGAAAATACATCTTCAATTGGCATTAAAAAATCTTTTTCAACATCTCTTTTAGGTAATTCAATCCATGTATCAACAGCTTCCATTAACTCAAGAATAGATTTAGACCATTTTTCTTCTCCATTCAATCCTCCTAATGCAGAACCTGCAATTACAGGGGTATTATCACCATCATATTCATAGAAATCTAATAATTCTCTGATTTCCATTTCTACCAATTCTAATAATTCATCATCATCAACCATATCTACTTTATTCATAAACACAACCATTCTAGGAATACCTACTTGGCGACCTAATAAGATATGTTCACGTGTTTGTGGCATTGGACCATCAGTTGCAGCAACCACTAAAATAGCACCGTCCATTTGAGCAGCACCAGTTACCATGTTCTTCACATAATCCGCGTGACCAGGACAGTCAACGTGTGCATAGTGACGATTTGCAGTTGCATACTCTACATGAGATGTATTAATTGTAATACCTCTTTCTTTTTCTTCAGGTGCATTATCAATTTGATCGAAATCTTTTACATCACAAAAACCAGCTTTAGCTAAAACCGTAGTAATTGCTGCTGTTAATGTAGTTTTCCCGTGATCTACGTGACCAATCGTACCAATGTTTAAATGTGGTTTGGAGCGGTCAAAATGTTCTTTTGCCATAATTATTAATTTTAATTCTTAGTTATATATATTTAGTATTATTCTTAAATTCAATTTACAATGAGTCAAAATCAATCCATATACTTCAGACAAACCTACAACTCAACATTTCATTCAACCCTTTTTTTTTACCGTATAATGGAAAAATTTTCCATTTTATAGCCAATGACGGGAATTGAACCCGTGACCTCTTCCTTACCAAGGAAACGCTCTACCTCTGAGCTACACCGGCATTGAAAGAGCAAAAATAGAGCGGGAGACCAGATTTGAACTGATAACCTTCAGCCTGGAAGGCTGATACTCTACAAATTGAGCTACTCCCGCATTTTACTTTTGAGCGAGAGACCGGGTTCGAACCGGCGACATTCAGCTTGGAAGGCTGACGCTCTACCAACTGAGCTACTCTCGCATTTCTTCAATCTTAAAAAAGGTTGATTTCAATTCAATATTTCAAAATTATTATCAAATTTGATAATTTCATTCAAGCAACGTGACTTGAACATATAATTTTAATTGTCTGCCTTTACAAAAGCGAGCTTTTGACAGCCACCTTCTTTTCAAACTATTTTTGATTACCTCCCTTTCGGTCGGTGATCCTGTTCGGGTGACCCCGAACATATAATTTTAATTGTCTGCCTTTACAAAAGCGAGCTTTTGACAGCCACTCAATTAAAATTATGAGTGGGGAGAGCAGGATTCGAACCTGCGAAGGTTTCCCAACAGAGTTACAGTCTGTCCTCGTTGGCCGCTTGAGTATCTCCCCTGCATTTTTTTATTTAAAAGAACTTGAGCCAATGGAGGGACTCGAACCCACGACCTGCTGATTACAAATCAGCTGCTCTAGCCAGCTGAGCTACATCGGCTTTTACATAAAAAAACAAACCGCTATTTCTAACGGTTTGCAAATGTATAAAGTTTTATTTTTTTTACAAAACTTTTATGTCTATTTTTTTCATATAATATTACACGTGATGTGCTCTTTGTTTTTCTTTCTTTTTCCGTAGCTGCCTTTTTAACGAATCTGTAGCTATATTAACAGCTTCTTCAAAAGATTTACATTGTTTTTTTACAATAAATTCATCTCCAGGAATCAATAATTTTATTTCTGTAATCTTATTTTCTTTCTCACTTGTATTTTGAACCTTTAAATAAGCATCTACTCTTATTATTTTATCATAAAATTTTTCTAAACTATCCATTTTATTTTGAATAAATTCAACTAGAGTATTATCGATATTGAAATTTACTGACTGAACATTTACTTTCATATATTTTAGATTTTAGAGCTCCTTGGAT
This sequence comes from Bacteroidota bacterium, assembly GCA_024280815.1. Taxonomy (GTDB): domain Bacteria; phylum Bacteroidota; class Bacteroidia; order Flavobacteriales; family Flavobacteriaceae; genus Aureibaculum. The sequence goes on along the minus strand of JAJRPL010000262.1, from coordinate 1,667 downwards.
GAGCCTGGTTATACACTTTTTTTAATTCACTCAAACTACTATGTGTGTATATCTGAGTGGACGCTAAACTTGAATGACCTAATAATTCTTTGACTGAATTTAAATCAGCACCTTCATTCAATAAATGTGTCGCAAACGAATGTCTAATTACATGCGGACTCTTTTTAACTTTTGATGACACATCACTAAAGTAGTCATTTATTATTCTATAAACAAGATTTGGATAGATTTTATTGCCTTTTTTTGTAATAAAAAGATATTCATTATTAAATTCCATTTTACTTTTTTCTTCTATATATATTTTCAACGTTTGTAAAACTGAATTTAACAATGGTATATACCTTTCTTTATTTCTCTTACCCAATACTTTAACGGTTGAATTATGAATATTAATAGAATTCATCTTTAGCTCAATCAACTCTGCTCGTCTCATTCCTGTAGAATACAACAACTCAACGATCAATTTATTTCGAACAGATTCGAAATCTTTATCAGCAGTTAAATTGTCAATTACTTTTTCAATTTCGATTTGAGAAAATGGTACTTGTATTTTTTTGAAACTTTTAAAGCTTGATGGCTTAATAAAGGAGATTCTTTTATTTGCTTCGTTTTAACTAAAAATTTATAGAAGGGTTTTAAACTACTTATTTTTCTATTGATGGTACGGTTAGAAATATCATTATTCACCAATTCCACAATCCAAGATCTAATTTGACTATAATTAATCTCTAGAAGGCCTTCAGTACCATAAGTGAGATTACAAAACGAATGGAAAGATTTTAAATCATCTTGATAAGCCTTAGTCGTATGAATCGAATATTTTTTTTCGGAAGTAAGATACTCTATAAAATAAGATATCAACATAAAAAAACCGTTAGTAAACAAAGCTACAAAAAGTGCTGTTGTTATACTAACGGTTTAACTTATTTTTAAGAATTTACTACTCCTTTATATGTACAAGGAGTAATTTTGGATTAACCCAATTCTTCTTTAGTTCTTAGACCTTGAACATATTGAGCTTTTTTATTCAGAGCTCTTTTTGCTACAGAAGGTTTAGTGAAATGTTTACGTTCACGCAACTGTCTCATTGTTTTTGTTCTATCGAATTTTCTCTTAAAACGCTTTAACGCTCTATCGATATTCTCTCCGTCTTTTACTGGAATTATTAACATAGTGTTGCACCTCCCTTCATCTATTCTATTTTTATTGTTTATTAAATATTTTATTTGGGGTGCAAATATACAAAAGAAAAGCAAATCACAAGTGTTCAATACGCAAATATTTTAACCTTGTTATTTGCTGAAAATTTCTGGCACCCCTTCAATTGTTAAACCCCATAATACTGGTAATACAAAATATACAAAAAGTGTAAGAATTAGTATTGATATAATATTCATAAAGATGCCTTTACTCACCATATCTGGTATTCGCAAGTAGCCTGAACCAAAAACTACTGCATTTGGCGGTGTGGCTACAGGTAACATAAATGCACATGATGCTGCTACTGCTACAGCAGTCATCAGTACTAAAGGATGAACATTTATTGTAACTGCTAAAGGTGCCAATACTGGTAATAACATTGCTGTTGTGGCTAAATTGGAAGTGATTTCAGTTAAAAAATTGACAGCTGTTATCAATAATAATATCAATACTATTATAGACAAGCC
>JAJRPL010000261.1 GCA_024280815.1 Bacteroidota bacterium | reverse complement strand
CTCTTTGCCGTTGAATAATCTTTAGCAATTTCAAGGTATTCATTAATAGTAACTCTTGTTGGTATTGATGGGAAATGAACAAATTCTACCAATGCCATTTTTATTAAAATTAAATCTATCTCTGCTATTCTATCAGTATCCCAATTAGGGGTTTTTGCGTCAATATCTTCAGTAAAACTATGATGATGTAAAGCTGTCTTTCTAAATAATTCTACACCAAACTTTTCATCATCTACATCCTTATACAGTAATGTTTTATCAAACTGAGTATTCTCATTTATTTTTTTAATATTTTTTACAATCCACGTATTTACAAAAGGAATATCATCAACCCAAGTTATATTATGACTTTCAAAATAATCAAATAATTTATCACTTGGAGCTAATACATTTTTATATAACTCAATAATAAAATTTAGTTCTTCTTTAGGTGATTTTGACTCAGTATCATTGATATAACTACTGTAAATATCACTTTCTCTTATCGCATCCCACAACAACCTTACATACTCACTATCGTCTTTCCAATTTTTGATTTTTTGAGTTTTAATATACTCTTTTAAAGAAACATTATTTTTTAGCTTCTCAAGAAAAGGGTGGTCAATAAATTTTCTATTCGGATTTTTATCTGATTTTGTAGCTAAATGCTTTTTCTTAGAAATCTCTTGATGTGCTTCTGCTAAATTTTTAATTTCTAGCAGTAAACTTATCATTAAAACATACAAATCATATATTTTTAAAATGCTATAATTTAAGAATTTTTCTTCTTTTATAATATCATCATTATTTGATTGCAACATCGCATAAATAGACTGCATTACTTTTGTTCTAATATGTCTTCTATTTAGCATAATTAAAAATTTGTTACGAATAGCGAAAGAACTTAAATTTTGTATCTTCGTTGTTAAAAAAATCGAGGCAAAGATAAAGGATTAGAACTTTGTGTCAAAATATAAATAGGCTTATCAATAAATTTTATTTTTATAAAAAACATACTGATTTAAAGTCCTGTAAAACCATTATTATCTATTGAAAGCATTACGTTATATAAATAAGTTTTTTCGCAAATACAAATATCGACTAATCATTGGAATTATTTGTACCATAATTGCTAGAATATTATCACTAGTTACACCAAGACTTATTGGAGAATCATTAAATATTGTTGAACAATATACCCAAAATGAAATTACAAATTTACAACTTGTAAAAGATGAATTGTTTCAAAACATCTTATTAATTCTTGCCGCAGTATTGCTGTCTGGTGTTTTTACCTTTATCATGAGACAGGCAATTATTAACATGTCTCGTTATATTGAATTTGATCTTAAAAATGAAATTTTTGAACAATATCAAAAGTTGTCTTTAAACTTTTATAAAAAAAATAGAACTGGCGATTTGATGAATCGAATTAGTGAAGATGTTGGTAAAGTTAGAATGTATGTTGGGCCAGCAATTATGTACTCAATCAATATGATTACCTTATTTGTAGTTGTAATTTCATATATGATTAAAATTGATTTAACACTTACCTTATATGCCGTATTACCCTTACCAATATTATCTATTTCAATCTATTTTTTAAGTAGAGAAATTAATAAGCGTAGTCAAATTGTATTAGAATATTTGTCAAAACTAACATCAATAACCCAAGAGTATTTCTCAGGAATGAATGTTATTAAAGCCTATGGGATAGAAAAACAAACTTTTAAAGATTTTGATACTATTGCTGATGAAAGTAAAAAAAGAAACATAGCCCTTTATAAATTACAAGCCTTATTTTTCCCATTGATGATTCTATTGATAGGGATTAGTAATATTCTAGTTATTTATATTGGCGGAATGCGATACATTAATGGTTTGATAAGTTTTGGGGTTATTGCAGAATTTATTATTTATGTAAATATGCTAACTTGGCCTGTAGCAGTTGTAGGTTGGGTAACCTCTATAATACAGCAAGCTGAGGCTTCACAAAAAAGAATTAATGCCTTTTTAGAAATTCAACCCGAAATACAAAACTTTGTAAATGAAGCTTCAAAAATTGAAGGGAAAATAGAATTTAAAGACGTCTCTTTCACTTATGATGACACCAATACAACTGCTTTAAAAAATGTTTCTTTTGTCTTAGAAAAAAATAAAACCTTGGCTATTTTAGGTAAAACAGGGTCAGGTAAATCAACCATAGCTGATCTTATCGCAAGACTCTATGATATAAAACAAGGTGTAATTTTAATTGATGATAAACCTATTAAAAAGATCAACCTAGAAAGTCTAAGAAACAGCATAGGTTTTGTACCACAAGAAGCATTTTTATTTTCTGACACCATTGAAAACAATATTAAGTTTGGCAATAAAGATGCCGTTAAAGAAATTATTACAACTGCTGCTAAAAACGCACATATACATAGCAATATTGAAAATTTCTCTAAAGCATATGACACATTTATTGGCGAAAGAGGTGTTACGCTGTCAGGTGGGCAAAAACAAAGAATTTCTATAGCAAGAGCTATTATTAAAGAGCCTAAAATTTTAATTTTTGATGATTGTTTATCTGCTGTTGATACAGAAACAGAAGAAATAATTCTCAATAATTTGAATGCTATCAGTAAAGATAAAACTACCATAATAATAACACACCGTGTTTCTTCAGCCAAGAATGCAGATTTAATCATTGTCTTAGATGAAGGTAAGATTATTCAACAAGGTACACACGATCAATTATTTAATCAATCTGGATTTTATCAAAATATTTATAACCAGCAACTTATAGAGAAAATAATTAAATAATTAGGAGGCAATACAAAAGAAAAGAAATAAAGTGTTGTTCAAATCATTTATTTTTTTAGTTTTGTGTGATATTGATTCATTTAAATTAATAAAAAAAGTTGAAATTATTATGGGCGATTACGAATACTCAGAACAAGAAGAAATATTTTCACAGGTATTAAGAGCAGGGAGACGAACTTACTTTTTTGATGTAAGATCTACAAAAGCAGGAGATTATTATTTAACTGTTACAGAAAGTAAAAAATTCACTCATGATGACGGTTCTTTTCATTATAAAAAACATAAAATTTATTTGTACAAAGAAGATTTTAGTGAATTTAATGAAATGTTAGCGAAAGCAACTGACTATATTATTAATGAAAAAGGTGAAGAAGTAATTTCTGAACGTCACCAAAAAGATTATCAAAAACCTAGTGAAGTTATAGCTACTGAAGATTCAGAAACTAAATCTACTGACAGCTTTACAGATGTAAGCTTTGATGATATTTAATAAATAAACTAATTCAAATAAAAAAAGACTACTTCTAAGAAGTAGTCTTTTTTTTTATACCAGATAATTAAATAAAAGCCCAACTCATCGTTTTACAAATGAATTGGGCAAATCAACTAACCTACTATAATAGTTTATACCAATCTACTTTGGTATAGCATACTCCATACTTGTTTCTTAAGATGAAATATCCTTTGTTCTAGCAATTTTCTCTGTTTTCTATTTTTTGGTTAGTCATATTTTAAGCTATTCCTTTTTCTACAATCTATTCTATTGCTTTAAACTGACCACATAAAAGAAGCAACAATCATCCATGATCCAACTATTAAACCTAATAAACCTAACTGTCCTTGTTTAGGTGCAATTTTAGCTCTAATCAATTCAGCTTTTTGTTTTGCTTCGTCATTTTTTGCTAAATACTCACTTATTAATCCGTATCCTAACATAAAACCTAAACCAGCCTCTACGATACTACCTGCTAATAAGGTAATCCACCATATAGGTGCTACTGACAACCAACTCATATTTAATAAAGCCTGAATAATACCCCAAATACCCCAGAAACAAAATACAACACCTATCCAACCTTGGTATGGGGCTACTTTATCTAACAGTTCTTTAGCATTAGGTTTTTTTGATAAGATTAATGATGGCACCGCTATGATGCTTAACAATACTAATGAAATTCCGTAAATCATAATTTTATTTTTTTAATGGTTATTAATTTGATTACAAAATTGCGACAAAAGGTAAGTGTGTGAAACACCGATTTCGGGTAAATTAATACCCCTGAAAAATGGGGGAAGGAATTTGAAGTTTTATTTTAGTTATATAATAAACACCCTAAACATGAATAATAGATAGGTGTGTTTTCAAAAGAAAAAAATATAATGTAAGGACACTGTAGAATAAATATCTATCAGATTTTAATCTAACAAGCCCAGTTTAATGGCATATTTAGTTAATCCAGCTAGATTACGAACTTCAAGTTTAGAAATGAGGTTTTTTCTATAACCTTCAATAGTATGTTTACTTAAAAAGAGTTGATCTGCAATTTCTTGAGTAGTATTTTCTTCAGCAATTAACTTTAATACTTCTTTCTCTCTATTAGTTAATGAAGTAATTACTTCTTTCTCTTTAGTAAACATACTTTGCATATATGCCTGTTTTATACTGTCAGAAAAATACTTTTCACCTTTTAAAATAGTTTCTATTGCTAATAATAACTCTGTTTTTTCAGCATTTTTAGGTACATAACCATCAACATTATCTTCAGTTAATGTATGTATCGTTTTTGAATCGTGAAGCATACTTACTACTAAAGTTTTAATTTTAGGATACTTTGTTTTGATATGCTTATTCAAATCAATACCACTAACATCTGGCATATTTACATCAGTAACCACCAAATCAATATTTTCTCCTTTAATATTATCAAGATATTTTATTACATTTTCACCACTATTGGCTGTCATCACAATTTCAACATCAGATTCATTAGCAATAATACTTAACAAACCGTCTAAAAACATTTTATGATCATCTACTACTATTAATCTTCTTTTAAGTGTCATAATTTATTGGTATTTCAATGGTAACTGCAGTACCTCTGTTAATTGTTGAATCTATATTCATAGTTGCATGTAATGCTTCTAACCTACTTTTTATATTTTGTAAACCAATACCTGATGGTGTTTTTTCTTTATCAAAACCGATACCGTTATCTT
>JAJRPL010000260.1 GCA_024280815.1 Bacteroidota bacterium | reverse complement strand
TAACTTTTTGATTATTTTAGTTTGAAAGGCTGTATCTATATTAGATTTTCTAATTGATATAGCCTTTTTATTATTTTGTAATCAATTTATAAAGCAACCTTGGGTTTCTTGTATTCTTATTTTTCCATGCAATTAAGATTGATGAGTTGTTAATTGAACTAATAACTGCATGATCATTATTCGTTTTTAAATCACTTACTTCTCTTTTAACATTACCATTCATTGACGAATTTATTTCTTCTAATATTATTTTGGTGTAACCAACATCCTCTAATTCATAATACATTTCATATACTACAAGATATTTTCCATTATGAGTTATCATTTGTGGATGTTTCCCCTCAGTACTTAATAGTTCTTTTTTTTCAAATTTATTATTATTCATAGATGCAAAGAATATACCTGGTTTATTATCTGCTGCTGAGAACCAAACAGCTCCCAATTCAGAACCATTTCGAGCTAATGTAGGTCCTGTGTGTGGACATCCATCTATATGCCAATTATCTTTACTTATAGGTGTAGGTTCTAAAAAATTAGCCCCATTATCTTGAGATGATACATAATACATATCTCTAATCTCAACATCATTTAATGTGAAATTTGTATTTGAGAAGTCTTCTCCTTTTTCGATAATATTACGATAAGCCACATGTATTGTTTTATTTTTGTCGATATAAATTTCTGTTCTACAACACTCACAAGTAGAACCTGCAATAGGAATTTCCTTATAAAAACCTTTATCTCCATTAGTTTTAGCAAAATATAAGGTCTTCCCTTTTCTACCTTTATGAATTGGCATTCTGCTATCTAACCATGTAATTCCCAACTCTCCATCGGGTAATAAAGCAATATCAAAAAAACTTTGACTATCAGATTTTTTATCAGATACCAATCTCACTTTCTCACTCCAAGTCAATCCTCTATCAAAAGATTTTGTATAATAAACTGTACCACCAAACATTGATTTTCTAGATTTAGATTTAATTCTAAATACTGCGTAAATTATACCTTGATCTGTTATTCCTACTTTTGCCATACTTTCAGCGTGCATTTGTAAACCTTTAGAAGGCAAAACTGTAATTGGCTTCGTGAATTTTTGACTTATACTATCAAAAAAAGCAAATTTTAAAAGGTTTTGATTGCTATCTTTGTTCCATTCCGTCCAATTTATCAAAACTTCTGTTCCAGAATTAAATAAAAATACACCTTCAGAATTTACTTTTGAATTGGTTAATTTATAAATGGTATCATTAGTTTTAGATTTCTTGTACTCAACCAAACCATCTTTTATCTCTTTTGAAACCTCTTTATCTTTACAGGATAAAAAAGAAATAACTATCAAAACTATAGCTATTGTAAACTTTATATATTTCATTATAATTGTTTTATAAAGGGAAGCACAACTTGCACTTCCCTTTTGAATTTTAATTAAAATTTATAATTAACACCTACCACAAATGTACGTGGCATACCTGGCGTATAGGTCGTTCTTCCCCAAGCAGTATTTGCTCTTGTCGCATATAAATCGTCAGATAAATTCATAATATTCATCCATAATCCAAAATGTTTTCTATCATAACCTAATCTCATATTAAAAGTATCATATCCTTCATATGTAGATGAGTTTTTCTCATCTGTAAAATATTCACTTACATGTTGCCACTCTAGCCCTATTCTAAAGTCTTTAAAAAATGCTGGCTTGTAGTCAATTCCCGAATTTGACACCCATTCAGGTGCTCCAGGCATCTCATTACCACTAAAGTCTTTAGTAGATTGACCATCAACAACTTTTGTAACAAAACTAACATATTCATGCTTCGAATAAGCACTATTATAACGAATACTCAAGCCTTCAATTGGTTTTAAGTTTATTCCAAATTCTACTCCATTGTGTTTAGTTTCTCCTACATTTTTATTTTCTCTAACGGTAATACCATTCACTTTTGTTGACACTGAAACTACTTCATCTTCACCTTTTAATGAATATACAGCAAAGTCAATATATAGCTTATTGTTTAATACACTTATCCAACCTCCTAATTCTATATTATTAAATACAGTTGGATCTAATAAAGGTACATCATCTTTTCTAAATAAATCTCCAATACTTGGCGGAATAAATCCTACACTATAATTTGTATAGAGTCCAATACCCTTTGTGAAATTATACGCTAAACCAATACGTGGTGTAAATGAAGTAAATGTTTCCTTTGCATCTTTTGAAGAATAATCTGACGCATCATCTAATCCGTTTCTAAAATCGTAACTATAAATATCATATCGAATTGCTGCATTGATTTTGAAATTTTTAAATGGCTCAATATCTCCTGTAAGATAAAAACCCGTATTTACAATATCAGTTTCATAATCTGATTTATATTCTCCTGTTGCTGTGTATTTATCAAAATAACCTGTAGCATTACGAGATACATCTAATATCTCTGCAACAAAAGTCTTAGGACTCGAATCAAAATTACCTCCTATAATTAAATTTGATTTCAACACATCAAATTTAAAATTATGCTGTGCATAAACGGCAAAGCTCTTAAAACTATTATCATTTAATTCGCCTTTGGTAGTTTCTCCAAACTCAGTATCACTAGCAATTCTATAACTAGGATTTTGCTTCATGGTATTATCTCTAAACACCAAACTAAGTGTAGAAATATTATGATCGTTCCACTGTTGATTTAAAGTAGAATTGAAACGTAATGCTTTGGCATCTCTATATGTAAACGTATGGTATGAAGAATAATCTTTATTTTTAAACTTCGTTTCGTCTAAACTTCCGCTCATTTCACTAAAATAATCTATATAAGTAAAAGTGTTAGACCAATCTAGCTTGTCAGAAAACTGATGTGTAATTTTACCTGTTATAGCTAGTTTATCATAATCGCCATAGTCACGCACTCCGTTTTTTATGGCCGATTTATAAACTCCTAGATAAACTCCTGTTTTTCCAAATGTTTTTGATATTTTAAAATCGCCTCTAAGATATCCATCGGTATGTCCTCTAATACCAACTTTTCCTGATAGTTCCTTACTTGGTTTTTCAGTTATAAAGTTGATAGCACCGCCAATCGCTTCACTACCGTATAAAGAAGAATAAGGTCCTCTAATAATTTCTATATTTTCGGTAGCTGCCATATTCATTTCTAACAAGGCATTATGGTTAAAAACTCCTGTGGGTCTAATAGGAATACCATCTTCTAAATATAGAAATAAACTTTTGGTTGAAATGGGCTGCCGAATAGCCATCATATGTTGTTCATTTCCTAAATCAACCATATGAACTCCCGGTTTTTGATTTAAAACCTGATCTATAGAAATTGGATTTATCTCATCTAACGTTTTTCGAGAAATGGAAGAAATGGCAACAGGTAGTTCTTTTCGTTTTTGTAAAGTACGCGAAGCACTAATCACTACCATATCTAAACCAATTGATACTTGATTCATAGCAACAACAATTTGCTCTTTAGCATTGACAGTTTCTGTATTGTATCCTAAATAAGAAACAACTAATATTTCGTTTTCATCAATATGTTCTAATGTAAAAGAGCCATTACTATTGGTAGTTGTACCAACATCTTTATTTTTTAATCTAATAGTTGCCCCTACTAAAGGTTTATTGTTTTCAGTGTCAACAACGCTCCCCTTAACCGTAATTTGCTGAGACCACATTGAGAGTGATATAAAGCTTATCAATAGTGTTATAATAATTTTGTTCATGTTTACTGTTTTTTTTGTTATATTTTTTTTTAAAACCCAGAAAGGAATTCACAGTTCCTCTCTGGGCATAACCAAATCAATACTAGTAGTACTTGATTCTTTTTGTTAAAAACTATATTTTGCATAAATACTAAAGCTACGTCCAGGCTCATAAATTCGGTCGCCTACAGTGTTATTTACTGTATTTTTAAAACTAAAATTTAAGTGGCTGTAATAAGCCTCATCAAAAATGTTCAATGCAGCAGCACCAATTTTTAGATTTTTAAAAGGCTCTATACCTACTCGAACATCAAATGTGGTATAACTTGGTGTTGGTACGGTTTCTTTAAATGAAGCTGATAGTTGATCTTGTTCTGCAACAAATTGAGCTCGCAAATCAAACCAATACAATTCTTTTTCAAATTTCAAGCCTACATGAGCATTTAACGGTGCAATTTGAGCCAATGGCTCGTCATAAGTTTCATTAGTCGCTTTGGTATAAGCTATATCTGATAAGAACTCTAATTCAGAAGTTATTTTATAATTAAAATAAGCATCAAAACCTATTTGATTAGCATCTACATTTATATACTGCTTTGCATGTGAAAACGGATTTTTAAAAATAGTTGTAAATCGATCATCATCGTCTCTAACAATTGCTGAGATATAATCTTTCATAATTGAATAAAATACACTTGCACCAACATTAAATTTTCCTTTTCTATGTAATATTGCTACTTCAAATTGGTTGTTTTTTTCTGGAGTTAAAAAAGGATTACCCACATATTCATAAGAATCTGAGCCTATAGCAAAGTGATAGATATAACGTTCTATCATTGAGGCAGAACGCGTACCTAAACCATAGGCTAATTGCACTTGAGTTCCATTATTTCTATATTTTAAGGAAACGTTTCCGCTAATCGTATTTTCAGAAACCTCATCCACTCCCGTTCCATATTTTTCTATAAAACCTGCAGAAGGAGCGTCTATTTGTGCCTTTACAAAATCTACACGAACACCTGAGGTTAATGCCCATTTATCAGATAATTTATAGGTTCCTTCAGTAAATAATCCAACATCTGATGACGATGCATCTTGCCAAACAGCATCCTTTTTCACAGGACGAGCATCTACAGGAAATGGTGTTCCGTCAGGTTTTAATTTAATAACTCTTGTACGTTCTCCTCCTCTTTCAATCAAATCAGCATCAACACCAACATAGAGTAAAAAATTGTCACTTGGAGTTAATCCCATTTCAAGCCTCCCACCATAGGTGCTAGCATTTACAGGGGTTTGAGCGTCCATCATTTTAAAACTAGGTCGTTTATGATTGGTCATTAAATGCTCTACATATGAAAGGTAAGATTTTATAGTCAAACTATTAATCATGTCAGAAATTTTCTGAGCTTTATAATCTATCCCTAAAGAATAACTATCGTCTTTAGGCGAATCCATTGGCAAGCCTGCATGATCTATATCTTTACCAAACTTTTGTCTCCAATCTATTTGTAATCGTTGATTGTTTTTAGGATTATATCCTGCTTTAATAGAATAACTATCGGTAACAAAAGAAGCGGGTGTTTCCACACCATTTCCGTCTGTATAATCATCAAAATCACGATGCTCTCCAGTTAGAGTCACATCATATTTTTCAGTAGCATATTGCAATTGTGCTCCAGCCATTAAATTATTCCCATTGGTTTCAAAGCCACTTTGCACATTACCATGAAAACCATAATTTTCTGGTGTTGGGGTTCTAGTTACTAGATTAACAATGGCTCCGAAATTTTGTCCATAACGAACTGTAAATGGACCTTTAATAACTTCAATTTTACTCACCTCTTCCGGTATTACATGAGCCGTGGTAGGATCCATTCTGTTCGGGCAAGCATGAACAACTTTTGTACCTCCATCATATTTAATATTCATTTGTTCATACTTAAAAGCTCTGAAAGATGGTTCTGATGCTGTTGCACTTCTTTTTTGAATACTAAAGCCAGCAATGTCATTAAATAATTCAGCTGCATTACGTGCTTGGCTTCCTTTTTTAGCATCATCTATCACAACTACTGAATGCGATATATCATCTAACGGATGTGCCTTTATCACAATTTCATCCAAAGAAATTTTCTTTAGAGATAAGTAAATTTCTGAAGCTTCATTTGCAGGTACTTGAACAGAATTATAAGATAGGTGCATTATTTCTAAAATAGCCTCATTGGATGCTATAATGCTGAATTTGCCGTCAATATCAGTTACTGTATGTTTGTTTGAACCTACAACATTAACAGTTACTTCTACTATAGGACTTTTAGTTTGTTTATCAAGAATAATTCCGTCAATAGTTCTGTCTTGAGCAAATAGTATGATACTTAATAGTGTAAATACTACACTAATAAAAATTGTTTTTTTCATTGTATATTCTATTTAGTAAAAGGGTTACTTATAGCAAGTTACCTTTACTGTATGATTTTAAAACACAATAGTATTGTGTTAAATTTATTTTTTTAATAATTGTAAATTTCGTTTACGGTTGTAAACTATAGGTTATTTCTTATTATTTATAAGTGTAAAATTCATGTACTCATTTTAAAATATGAACACTATTCACATACTATCTATTATTCAAATCTCAATAGAATAGAAATTAGAATAGCATACACTAAATAAGAAGAAAATTAAGTAAGTTTGGGTGGACGGAATATAACGTTGTTATAATCTTTAATTACAAAATTATTTGTATAAAAGGAAGATGATACTTCAATAAATTCTTCTTTAGAAAAAGACTCATACTCATAAAAATCTAAGGTAGAAATAGGATAATCATTCATATTCAATGGCACAGTAGATATCGGGTCTCCATTCGGTTGTGTAGAACTCTCTAATATCATTTTATTTAAATAACAGACACCATTACAATCTAATATTGGTTTGTTTCTATTTTCACAAAGCTCATTTGCTATATAATCGTAATTGGCATAATAAACAATCAAAGGAGCTAATGGACGCAACATTGCCATTAGATAAAGAAATGTAAATACTATGCTAAAATTAACTTTATTCAAATTGCTCGTCATTTATAATGCAAATATATGAATTAATTATAAAAATAAACTTAATTGAATACCTTTTTATCTTTTAGTATATTTTACTCTATTGTAACATTTATGACATAAATCATGTTTTATTTTTTAGAATTTATTAAATTTGCTATATATAAAGATAAATAGGTCTTTTATTTAACTAAATTAAACCAAATAAATATGTTATCAAAAAAACAAGCAAGAGCTTTTTTTCTTGTTGGTACACTAGTTACATTTTTAATTTTTATTGGCTTAACAGTGTATTCATTAGGAGAAGCTCAAGATCAATCCCACTCAGAAAACATTACTGAAGCAGTGGTCAGAGGTAAAAAACTTTGGGAATCAAACAATTGTATGGGATGCCATACTATTATGGGAGAAGGTGGTTACTATGCACCTGAATTAACTAAAGTAGTAGAACGTAGAGGTGATGCTTATATAAAAGCAGCATTAATGTCTGAACAACCTTGGCAACCAAGGGGTAGAAAAATGGTAGCCTATAATATGTCTGAGGCTGAAGCCGAAGATATGGTAGCCTTTTTTAAATGGATTGGTGAAATCGATTTAAATGGATTTGAAACCGTAGTATCTCCATTGGCAAAAGATAAAACTAACAACTAAACTAACACATTATGAAATATAAATCACAAAAAGTAGCCTATTGGTTTTTTGCTTTATCAATGCTATTATTATCGTTACAGCTAATCTATGGATTAATTATGGGCTTTGCCCATGCAGGCATGGATGGCTTACATGAATGGATTCCATTTAATACTGCAAAAGCAGTACATACCAATTTATTAGTAGTCTGGTTATTATCTGGCTTTATGGGTGCAGCTTACTATATTATACCAGAAGAAGCACAACATGAATTGGTAAGTGTTAAACTGGCTTATGTACAATTAATAACTTTAGCTCTTGTTGGTGTAGCAGCAATAGTTGGTTATCATTTTAATTATTGGGAAGGAAGAAAATTTTTAGAAATTCCGAGACCATTAGATTATTTAGTGGTTGTAAATGTATTATTGTTTATGGGCTTAATTCTTGTAACCTTATTTAAAGGTAAACGCAAAACAACTACAGCATTGGTTATGACTATGGGACTTTTATTTGCAGCACTACTCTACTTACCCGGAATGATAGATTTTGATAGTCAAGTATTAGATTCATTTTTTAGATGGTGGGTTGTTCACTTATGGGTTGAAGGTGTTTGGGAATTGATTATGGGTGGTATTTTATCATTCTTATTGATAAAATTGACAGGTGTTGATCGTGAAGTAATAGAAAAATGGTTGTATGTTATTGTTGGT
>JAJRPL010000003.1 GCA_024280815.1 Bacteroidota bacterium | reverse complement strand
GTATCGAGAACCAATTTGATTATATTGAAGTTAGAAGACCGAAGTTTGGCTTCGGTCTTCTAACTTCATACTTATTTATTTCACTCTACTTATGGTCAATCCATCACGGATAGGTAATAACACCGTTTCAATTCTTGGGTCTTCTTTTAAGAGCTTATTATAAGCTATTAAAGCAATGGTATCAGCATCCTTTGGGTCTGGTTTTGTAGTTACTTTTCCACTCCAAAGCACATTGTCTGATAAGATGATTCCACCAACATTCATTTTATCAATAATCAAATGAAAATAATTAGAATAGTTAGTTTTATCAGCATCAATAAAAACCAAATCGAACTTTTCATTGAACTTCGGAATAATATCCAACGCATTGCCTAAATGTTGTTTGATTTGGTTTTTATAAGGCGATTTGTCAAAATATTTTTTTTGAAAATCTACCAATTCTTCATTGGTGTCAATGGTATGTAACACACCCTCTTTATGCAATCCTTCTGCCAAGCACAAAGCAGAATAACCTGTGTACGTGCCAATTTCTAAAATAGATGTAGGTTGGGTAAGTTTAGAAAGCATAGATAATAAACGACCTTGATAATGCCCACTCAACATTCTTGGCACTAATACTTTTTGCCAAGTTTCTTTGCTGAGTTGTTGCAATAGTTCAGGTTCGTTTTCAGTGTGTGAAACCGCGTAGTCATCTATTTCTTTAGGAATGAAATTCATCTTACAAAGGTAATACCTTAAAATCGATATTCCATTTTTAGTAAAATATATCTAGGTAAAAGCCTATATTCAGTTGTAGAGGTGCTAATGTCACTTATAGAATACCTTTTAAAGGTTTCTGTATTGAAGAGGTTCTTTCCAGATAAAGAAAAAGTCAATTTATTTTTCTTTAATCTATATTTTGCATCTAAATCTGCAAAATAATAGGTGTTGTTGACTGCGTCAACATTTCCAAAAGTATAACGTTCTGTTTGTAGTTGAACATTAAACTTGTCATTAAAATCAAAGGACAAGTCTAAAAACGAAGGGTTGTCAGTAAAAGAATTATTAATAGTAGACTGTATTTTACTTGTTGACCATTTAGTACCTAAATGATAGTTGAATAATCCTGAAAACCCAGACCGTAATTCTAAACCGTAATTCAAATTGGTTGAAATTAGTTCTCTTAATTCAGAATTATTGATACTATTTTTATAATTAGATTTTGAATAACTAGCCGTAAACTTTAAATTAGAAGAAATGATTTTAATATACCTATCCATTGTAGAAGATACATTTAACATTTCTCTATCTTTTATTAAAATTTTGTTTGATTGTGAATAGTTTTGAGTAATTAATGAGTTGGTAGAGAAAAAATCATGACTTTTAGTATATAAAATAAATGTGTTTGCAAAAAATTTATCACTCCAATCTCCCAATTGGTAATTAAGAACAGCTGTTGAAGCATTTAATTGATTAAAACGACCTGTCCCTTTTGCAAAGGAGCGAAAACCAGTTAATATATAATCTTTAAAGACGTTTAAAACCTTAGCATTTGTAGTATTGTGTTTGTAAGACGCTAATAGTTTGTTTTTATTATTGATTTTCCAATCTAAACTAATTTCAGGATTTATAAAAAAAGGTTGTTGTTTTGATATGTTGTCATTTTCTAAGACGTTGAACAACTGATGAAAATCTAACTTCCCCGTCAATCCACAATTATTAAGTTTTAAACGGTATTTTGTATTAAAATACAGGTCATTAGATACATAAATTGTATTGTTTTGATAAGGAGTTTCTATAATATTATTATTTTCTTTTAATGAAAATGACGAATGTAATTTATCTTTTCTGTATTGATTTCCAACTTGTAATTCTAATAAATTTCCATTTTGTTTTCTGTCTAGTAAATGAGCTTCAAAACCAGCAAATTGCATTTTGTTTTCACTCAATTGAACAATATTATTACTGTTGGAGTTGTTAGGAAACAAATCTTGATAAAAGAATTGGTTGATACTATAATTTTGAGGTGTTTTTTCATTAATATACCTACCTGTAAGTAAGAAAACTTTATTTTTTTTAAACTTATTAGTATAGCTTATTTTTTGGTCAAACAGCGTGTTGATATTTTCAAGATTCTCAATTGTAGATTCACCATTAAAAATTAAATTACTATTGTTATTATCTTCTTGGTTGTTGTATTTTGTTGTAATTTCTAACATTTTTGTTTTAGAAATGTCATAGTTCAAATCAATTTTACCAAAACCAATAAACTTTTTCTTTCTTAACTTAAAATCTTCTGTATTTGTAAAGTCAGTATTGTTAGTCTTAAAAGTTTGTGTACTGTTTCTAAAGAAATCGTTTTCATCCCAATTAAAAAAGCCTAGCGTTTTAAGTTTTATTTTTTTTGAAAGTGTGAAAATTGCATTTATTGAAGCCAATTCAGTATTGTTAAAATTGGTGCGTGAAGCTTTGAAGTTTGGCGTAAAAGAGTTTAAATCTAAAACAGAATAAGCACTTTCATTATCACCAATGCTGGCAGGCTCTCCATAGCGAAAAGGTCTTATCAAATGGTTGATGTCTCCTGTAGCGTCATAACCTATACTATTTAAATTGGTTAAAAAATAATACTTATTCTTCTTACCGAAATTCATTAAATTTCCTTGTAGACTATAGCGGTTACTAAAAGTAATGTCATAGCCTAAAGCAACATTGCCAAACCATTGCCTTTTGGCATCGTCTTTTAAAACAAGGTTTAACGCCACCTTATCACTTTCTTCAACACCTTTTAATAATTTATTGTTAGAGTACCTTTGTAATAATTCAACTTTATCTATTTGGTCTGGGGGCATATTTTTGGTTAATATTTTATAGCCTTTTTCAAACAGGTCATCACCATCTACCATTACTTTTTCAACTTCTTTTCCTCCTACTTTAATTGTACCATTACCTTCTACAGTTATACCTGGTATGTTTTTTAATAAATCTTCGACTATTTGGTCACTGCCTTTACTAAAATTTTTAGCATTAAAAATAATGGTGTCTTTTTTTATAGTAATGGGTTTCTCTGCTTGAATTATTACCTCATCTAATTCAAAAGATTTTTCTTTTAAAACTACATTTTTAATAATTTCTTTAGGCTCATTGGTAATTTCTATAGGTATGCTTTGAGTTTCGTAGCCCAACACCGAAAAATACAAATTAAATTTACCAGTTTTTTTTGTTTTTAACAGGTAATTACCATTCTTATCAGAATAAGTATATGCAATAATTACAGTACTATCTACTTTTATTACAATGTTTGCAAAAGGGATAGCCTCTTGTTTTTCACTAGTAACAGTACCTTTAATTACAGTTTGACTAAAAGCAATATTAATAAATAATAATAATGTAAAAACTAATTTATTTTTCTTCATCGAAAATCTCTACACCCTTAGGACAATCTTCACAGTTTTTATCCCATTCGAGAGGTTTTGAACCTTTAGGCATTTTACTAGATAGTTTTGCGAAAATTGCATTTACATTTTTTTCTATTTCATTAAGATATTCTGTAATTGAAATAGCTTCTTTAAAGGAATTTTTATTAATGTTTATTACGCAATCAACTTTTTCTCCTATTTGAATTTTAGATGAAGTAATATGAAATGCTTTATCTGTATCATATACTTCAAGAATTAAACCTGAAAGACCTTGAAATTTCCAAGGACCAAACGGTACGGGGATTTCATTAGTAAACCACGCGGTATAGCTACGCCCTCTAAAGTCAATAGTTGCTTTTTGACAAGTAAACTTTCCTATTTTTTTTATTTCAGAGTGTAAAGCCCAATTCCATTCAAACTTATCTTCTTTAACTAATAAAGTTTCATCAAAAGAAAGATAATTAAAATAAAACTCTGTTTTATTATTATAGAAAAAATTTGGACTTTTGTTTTTTCTTCCAATGACATAAACTCTAGTTGTACCTCTCTCTGAACCCTCAATTTCTTGACTATTACCTGATGTTTTAATATTAACTTCTTCAGAGTAAGATTGTTTATTGTCAAATTTCATTACAAAATCATTAGCCACAATTTTAGAAATTTTGATTGTATGAGTATAATAAACTTCACCACAGGTTTTATTGTTTTGGCTCCAACTAGAGATAATAATAAATAGAATAGAGAGAGGGGTTAATATCTTTTTCTTTAATTTCATATTTTAAAATTTAAAATTGGGTTTTGTTTTTTATTTATTTAAAACAAAACCCAAATAGTTATACTTATCTTATAGTGCTTTGCAAGGCTTCCATTCAGTACAATACTTTTCTCCGTTAAAAATTATACACTTTCTATAACGACACGAAATATAGTCAGTACTTGATGTCAAGTTATTATATTCCAGAAAAGGCACCTCCAATAGTTCTATTGAGATAGTACGGTTTACTTCATTTGTTGTAAATACAGTTTCTTCAACCTCAACTACTGAAGCCTTTTCTATTTCATTTCCTGCAAAAGCAAAAGATACGGTTAATACTAATACCAATGTTAATAAAATATTTTTCATAATTTCTAAAATTTTAAACCTAATCCTGATATATCGGAACTTTAGGTTAGTTAATTGAGCAAAATTGCTCGTTAATAATTTTGTAAGAACTACGAGGTGTATTACTTTTGCAATACTTCCTCTGGTGGGGCTAGTTAACTATTCATAGGCAACTGGTTTTAAATTAGACATTCAACGATTT
>JAJRPL010000259.1 GCA_024280815.1 Bacteroidota bacterium | reverse complement strand
TGTTTTTGTAGTAGATATTGATGGAAACATTGAGGAGTCTTACAAAATAACACCAGAGGATAGTTTTAGAGAACCTTATCGCTCATTAATAGATGAATGGGGAACAGCAACACTGCAAGAATATATATGCGATATTGTTAATAACTCAGACATTGATTGGGGTAAAGAGATTGAACATATTTCTAAAAGGAGCAATGCGTGAAAATTTATTTTGCATATCCTACAGGAAAAAGAAGAGATGAGCTCGTTGATAAATACGGAACCAAATATGGAGCCTGTTTAACAAGAGATGCTTTCAACAGTATCACCGCAAAAAAGATGCCTTGGTTTTTTGACAATGGGGCATTTGGTGATTGGAAAAAAGAAAATCAAACAGAGAATGTTCAACGGTCTTTTTATTGGCGGTACTAAACAATGGAAGTATAGATATGGTCACAAATGGGTAGAGTTAGTACATAAATATGGGCTTCCAATACATTGCGGCGGTATCGGTACAAGAAAAAATTTATTATGGGCCAAAAGCATAGGAATGGATTCAGTAGATAGTGGCGTAGCCATGATTCATCCGGTACATCTTAAAGATGTTTTGAATATTGAATCCGAATTGCTTTGGAGCGCGTAATTAAACAGTCGTCTAAATATTATACAAACCCACGAGGGAGTAAATTCTATTCCCTTAGGGATAGGTCTGCTTCCTTTTTAAAATAAAAAAGGCAAGAACAATGAAATATTTAAGCGATTACACAGCAGAAGCACAAACAAAAGTATTTGAAGAGTACGGAGTATTCTTTGCGTTCTCTAAATAACAGTTTAAAGAAGGGTGTAAAAAAGTAGGCGCTAATAAAGAAAACAAAGTTTGTGATTTAGGCGGTGGATGTTACTGCTTGTCTAAAAATGCAGAAAAAGTTGTAGAAGCACTAGATAATATTCAAAAGGATGCCATAACACAAGACATTGAAGAAAACGGTATTGAAAACATTATCAGCAGAGAACTGGGAAACCATGAAGCTCAAATTACTGGCAGTATTGGTGATACTGTTGACTCTCTTGAAGGTTATGGTGTTTCAAAAGAAGCAATAGCAAAATATTACAAAGAAGTTTATCTTCCTTTGTGTATGAAAAATGCTTAAAAGATTTAAAAAACCTCAAACGCTTGCAGAAAAATAATTATCCCAACGATGGGATAAAATAAAAAAGTTGCTCATTTGAGTTAAATCAAAAAATCAGGCAAATACAACAAAAACATTTTAAAGATGTAGAGTATGGTATTTGGGCAATAGGATAAAAAAATGAATATTAAATTTATAGAAAAGGATTTGTCACTTTCTGGAAAAACAAACTATTTGAAGTTTGTGATTGACTATGTGTCAAAGCAACAAAAGCTAATAAAACTTTCTGTTTATTCAGACAAACAAAGGATCAACAGAATCGACTCTTATGCTTTGAGGCTGCGAATAGTGGACAATAAATTAAAGACATCATCATTAAAAAAACTTCATGAAATAATGGAGGCATATGAATTTGGCGACGATGGGATTAATGAGTTGGAAAAAGTGATAAAAGAAAAGTTAAGTCACCTACTAAAAAGCAATTCAATTACATTTTGAGGGAAAAGTCATGAACAACACGCAAAAAGCCCATAAGATATTAGAAAAGAGAGGTAAAGTTTCGATGATAAAAAATGGAAAATTATTTATTTCTCCTTCTGATGATATGTCGATACAAATAAATGCTGAGATAATCATACAACAAGAGAAAAAATGGAATACATAGCAGTATTTTTAGGATTTATCCTGTTTTAACAATTAAAGATGCTTTAAGCACATATAATACTTTTCAGCCAAAAAAATCACTATGAAGAAATTGGAAAAAGTTAAGTATTTGTAAAGTAAGTAATGATACAATATTGCATCATTTTTTATTTATTTAATTTTTTAGAATCACTTGATTCTAAAATGACGACTTCAAATCGATAGAAGTTTAACCGCATATTTTATATATGTGTGGCTAGGGCTTCTTATTGAATCTCCTATGCTTAAGTTTTAGGAGAAATCATGAAACTATTATTATTGACGATAGCAATATGTTTAATGACTGCAAAAATTGCTCCAATGGCAATAGGTGCATTATCAGAAAATTCAAAAATTGTAAAACACAATAAAGAGATTTCTGTAGCTTTAAACAGTATGCATTAGTTTTCTTTGCCTTCCTCGCAGGCAAGTTGTTATTAGAAAAAGGCGCTTCGGCGGAATAATAACTTACTTTAGAATTTGGTGCTTTGCACCCTTCGCAAGCAAATAAATGTTTGTTTGCGTGGGCTGCAAAGCTTAATCAAACTCTAAAGGACATAACATGAGACTCATGATTTCAACATTAATGATAGCTAGCTTTATCTATTCACTGCACGCAGGAGTCGGTTCTTTAATGAATTCGACAAAAGCTCATTCTGATGCAATTCAAATTGCAATGAATAAACTTTCTGAATAAAGTAAAAGGTAAAGCTATGAATAGGCTGTGCAATAAAGATTTGTTTTCAAATGGAACTAATAAAAAATTGTTAAAAAAAGATGACGGATTTTATATTCACCATTGGACGTTATACAATTAGCTTTTAGTTTCCCCCACACCCTCACGAGGGTGTCAATCTCCACAATACACCACATTTTTAAAACTCATAAGCAAACATTAACAAAACAATAGCTAAAATAAGTCTTTATATTTACTACTATTTTAAAATAGTATTACTTTTACAACACAGTTGTAATGTATAGCGGTTTTACCATCTAGGTTTAACGCTTGAGCATCTATG
>JAJRPL010000258.1 GCA_024280815.1 Bacteroidota bacterium | reverse complement strand
GATATTGCATTTTCAAGAGGAATGATAATTGTGAATTCAGCAGGGAATGAAGGTGATAAAACATGGCATTATATAACAGCACCATCAGATGGGTTTAATGTATTGAGTATTGGTGCAGTTGATGGTAATGGTTCTATTGTAGCCTTTAGTTCTTTTGGACCAAGTGCTGATGGTAGAATAAAACCAGATGTGAATGCCAAAGGAGGTAGAGCTACCATAATAAATAGTGCAGGAAATGTAACTACAGGAAATGGAACTTCTTTTGCTTCGCCGATTATTTGTGGTGTGGTTGCTTGTTTTTGGCAGGCAAATCCTACAAAAACCAATGCTGAAATTATTAAAGCTATTAGAGAGTCAGGACATTTATTTAATAATCCAACCAATCAGGAAGGTTACGGAATTCCTAATTTTGAAGTGGCATTAAATACCTTGCCAGTTGATGAGTTTTTAACTGCAAATTTTAAAGTGTATCCGAACCCTTTTCAAGATGAAATTCATTTTGATTTTACAGACACGGCTCGTCAATTAGAAATTGTAATTTACGATGTCTTGGGAAGGAGTGTATTAAAACAGCAATTAAACAAACAAGAAGCTATGATTGACACACAGTTTTTATCACAAGGAGTCTATCTCTTACGTATAAAACAAGATGATAATCTAAAGTCATATAAAATTTTAAAGAGATAGTTTTTTAGTGTAGAATTGTTTAAAAAAATAATACTATCTTTATGATTATAACGTATATAAATACCAATATTGAATAGTAATAATATGGAACAAACTGAATTTTTAGAAAAAAAAATATTTACTGAGTTGAAAAACTTGAACGACGGATTTAACGAAGAGAATATTCAATATTTTTCTGAGTCTGATTTTGAAATTGTTCTTCAACGAGTTGAACATTTTGGAATTGGAGTTTATAAAATTGAGCCTTGGCTCAATGGTGAATTCTATGCGGTTGCCGCACATGAAAATTTTAAAAAGAAAGCGACTGATTCACGATGGTATAAAAAAGCATTTTTGACATTTAAATCTCGTCAATCGGGACTTTCTTATTCTGCTACCTATAAAGTTTCGAATAAACTTTTAGCAAGATAGAATTTATGGGAAATAAAGACTACTATTTATTACTTGAGGAGTTTTGTTGGTTTTCATTCAGCTCCGAGAAATTTTACTATTTTAGTAACTAAAACTCGCAATAAATCATACATAAAAAATGTTTAGCCCGTCCTAAAATATGTTTACACAAAACAAATAATGAAAACTAAAATAACAGAACTGTTTAATATAAAATACCCTATCATTCAAGCAGGGATGGTATGGAATAGTGGTTGGAAGTTGGCTTCAGCAGTGAGTAATGCAGGTGGTTTGGGTTTGATTGGAGCAGGTTCTATGTATCCTGATGTATTGTTAGAACATATTCAAAAATGCAAAAAAGCAACCGATAAACCCTTTGGGGTTAATGTACCAATGTTGTATCCAAATATTGAAGAAATTATCAACATTATTATTACTGAAAAGGTCAAAATAGTATTTACTTCAGCTGGAAATCCGAAAACATGGACAAGTTATTTAAAAGAAAATGGAATTATAGTCGTACATGTAGTAAGTTCTGTAAAATTTGCTTTAAAGGCTCAAGAAGCTGGTGTAGATGCTGTTGTTGCAGAAGGTTTTGAGGCTGGCGGACATAATGGTAGGGAAGAAACTACAACGTTTACCTTACTACCTATGGTAAAAGAAAAAATTAGTATTCCGTTAATTGCTGCTGGTGGTATAGCCACAGGCAGAGGCATGTTAGCGGCTATGGTTCTAGGTGCAGATGGTGTGCAAATAGGTAGTCGGTTTGTGGCTAGTAATGAAGCTTCATCGCATCTGAAATTTAAGCAAAAAGTTGTAAATACACAAGAAGGAGATACACACTTAACATTAAAAGAATTAGCACCAGTACGTTTGATAAAAAATAAATTTTATAATGATTTACAAGAACTGTATCAGCAAAACCCAACAAAAGAGCAATTGGTAGAAAAGTTAGGTAGGGCAAGAGCAAAACTAGGTATGTTTGAAGGAGATTTAGAAGAAGGGGAACTTGAAATCGGACAAATAGCAGGATTGATACATAATATCTTACCTGCATCAGAAATTGTTAAAGAAATTATGGGCGATTTTGAAACTGCTAAAAAAAGTTTTGCGATATATCATGATAATGACTAGGCCAACCTTCTTGAGAATTTTAGTGTCAATTCGAGTGTCCCGAAAATTCGGGATTGATAAAAAATTGTATTGAGAATTATTTTTTAAGAATCTTAATATAGTAGACCTTTCTAGACTTATTATTTAAGACGTTTTCACGTAACCAAGGGTTTAATACTTTAAGCTCTCTATAATTGGTGTTGTGTTGTTTTGCAAACTGAGCAATGTTTAAAATTGGTGTATCAATTTTTACAATAGAGCTTTCAGGCATCGTATATAAATCTTCTTGATCAAACTCAAAACCATACTTTTTTGGATTGCTTAGAATTTCTTTTGCAGCTATAATTCTAGGTACATAGCGTTGCGTGTTTTGACCAGCAAGCATATCGTAATAATTAGAGACTAGTTGTGTGCTGAGCTTTTTAGAAATTCCACCCCTACCATCATGATAGGCGGCAGCAGCTAAGGTCCAGCTTCCAAATCTTTTTTTAGAAGTAATTAAATAATCACAAGCAGCTCTAGTAGCTTTTTCTAAATGGTAGCGTTCATCAACATTACTATTTACTTCCAATCCGTTTTCTTTGGCAGCTCCTTTTAACATTTGCCAAAAACCTTTAGCACCAGCAGGTGAAGTTACGTTCATTAAATTACTTTCAATAACTGCTAAGTATTTAAAATCGTCAGGCACACCTTTCTCTTTTAGAATAGGTTCAATGATGGGAAAGTATTTATGGGTGCGTTTAATCCATAATAAAGCATTAGACTGCCAAAAGGTATTGACTAACAACTCTCTATCTATCCGTTCTCTAATGTCTATTTTGTCTAGGGGAACTTTCTCACCAGCAAACTCTAAATTCTCAGGAATTTTTACTGCTTTAATAGAATAAGAGTCATGAGTATCTTTTTCAACACCTTCTTTAACTCCATTGGGTTGTGAACTACTTTGTTGAACAGCATTAATCATAATACCACTCAAAGCAATGATACTTAATATAACTAATATTTTAGAAGATTTATTCACGTAGAAAATAATTAAAATGGTGAAACAAAGTTAGTAAATTTTTCTGCAACCTTATCTTTTTCAGAGATAATAGGTTGCTTGACATTCCAGTCAATATTTAACGTGCTATCATTCCATAAAATTGCACCTTCTGATGCTTTATTGTAATAGTCAGAACATTTATAGCTAAAAATTGTATTTTCTTCCAACACTAAAAAACCATGAGCAAAACCTACAGGAACATAAAGTTGTGTTTTGTTTTTAGCTGATAAAATATGCTTAAAATGCTCGCCATAAGTTGCAGAACTTTTTCTTAAATCAACAACGACATCTAATACACTGCCAGTAATAACTCTTACTAATTTTGCTTGTGCATGAGGTGGGTTTTGAAAGTGTAAGCCTCTTAAAACATTTTTTTGCGATTGAGATTCATTATCCTGAACAAAATCAGTTGTTAACAATGATTCAAGGTTGTTTTTATGATAACTTTCTAAAAAATATCCCCTTTCATCCGTAAAAACATTGGGTGTGATAATTAATAAATCTTTAATAAATGTTTCTTTTATATTCATGACTTGCAAGATACTAAATTACTTCAATTAATAACTTTGAAATCGGTTTTGCTTTGTTTAAAATCATAGTATGTGTACCACCTTCAATAATTTTACAATTTTTTAGATGTTTTATAGGAAATACACCATCATTATTACCATGAATATGAATGATGTTTGGTAATGGTTTTTCTTGTTGCCAATTCAATACATTGTGGATTGCCCAAGGTAAATAATCATGATCTCTCATTGAAAGATATTTTTTATACAGATCAACTCTTTTTTTAGCAGTTTCACCAAAAGCATATTTTGCCAAGTTCTCTATATTAGAAACTGCTTTGGTCGGAAATAATTTATAGGCTTTAGTCATTTTAGCTAGTTTTAATCGGCTGGGTAATTCTTGTTTAGATTTTACGCTAGATATAATGATGGTTTTTTGTGTATTGATTAATTTACTCATTTCTTGAACTACAATTCCACCAAAAGAAACACCTATTAAAACAGGATTGTCATGTATAATGCTTTCACACATTCTTTTTGCATATTGTGTAATGCTTTCGTTTTGAGATTTTGGCACCAACCATTCTAAATAATGAACCTCAAATTGCTCTTTTGGTAAATTGATATATTCAAAAATTTGTGAACTTGCGGCCAAACCTGGTACAAAGTAAATGTGTTTTTTTTCCATTAATGGATAAATTCAGGTTGTTTTATAAAATCAAATCTTACCAAGCCATCTTCATCAATTTCAGTCAATTTTATGGTGTGTAAGGTATTAATTAATTCAGGATTCCATAATGTTTTTACTTTTACGTAATTTTCTGTAAATCCG
>JAJRPL010000257.1 GCA_024280815.1 Bacteroidota bacterium | reverse complement strand
TGTTACAGCAAATGAATATGCTAAAATTGATAATAATGGAAAACGTAGAGAAGAATTGGTAGAACCACTTACCAATTATTTTGTGGGTAGGTTACAAAAAGATTTTAATAATAAAAACACTTTTGTTGGAGGTGTTTTTACTGCTACTAATAGAAAAATTGATACTAATTTAGATTTTTTAAGAAAGTCTGCCTATACAGGAGGTTTAGATATAAAACATCAATGGAAAAATAGAAAATATTATTTACAAGGTAATATTATCATGAGTCATGTTATTGGCAGTAAAGAAGCAATAGAGAGAACCCAGAGATCGTTAACACATTTGTTTCAACGTGTTGATGCAACTCATTTAACTGTAGATTCTGATAGAACTTCATTAACAGGAACAAGTGGGAATTTAGAGTTAGGAAAGGCTGGGTCTGGACATTGGCGATACGATGTAGGTGCCGAATGGCGTTCACCAGAACTAGAATTAAATGATATTGGTTTTTTACGTCAAGCAGATCATATTAGAGGTTATGCAAATTTGAGATATAGAACTTTAAAACCAACAAATACGTTTAGAAATATTTCAGCAAGTTTATCAAATGCTACAACTTTTGACTTTGAAGGAAATTACAATAGAATAGAACATAGATTAAGAGGTTCATTAGAGTTTCTTAATAATTGGGGTATAGAAACAGGGTTTATTCACAGGCCGAGAATTTTTTCAACTTCTGCTTTAAGAGGAGGACCGCGTTTTAGATCATCTAGAGAAAATATTAATTTTTTATTTTTAGGAACGGATAGCCGTAAAAAATTTAGAGCAATAGCAGGATATGTTATAGGTAAAGCTAAGCAAAATAATATTTCATTTTTAAGAGTTGAAACAGAATTTACTTATCAGCCCTTTAATGCATTTAATATTTCTATAAGCCCAGAGTTTACCAATCGTAAAAATAAAACCCAATATGTTAATCAAATTGAATATAATGGACAGTCAAAATATATTACTGCTGAAATAGATCAACAAACACTAAGTGCTTCTCTTAGGTTAAATTATACCATAAACCCGAATTTAACCATACAGTATTACGGTCAACCATTCATTTCTAGAGGGAATTATATAAATTTTAATTATATCACCAACCCTATTGCTGCTAATTTGTACGATAGATTTCAGCTTTATGATAGAAATCAAATTAAATCAGGTATTGATATAGACGAAAATGATATTTATTTAATAACTGAAAATGGGAGTGCTAATAGTCCCTCAGATTATACATTTAAAAATCCTGATTTTTCAACTGTTCAATTCCGTTCTAATTTGGTTGTGCGTTGGGAATATATTCCAGGTTCGGAAATATTTTTGGTATGGTCACAAGGTAATGTAGGCTCACAAGACCCAAGAGATGATTTGTTTGATAGTTTAGACAATCAGATTTTTGGAGAAAAACCAGAAAATACTTTTTTAATTAAAGCTACGTATCGGTTTATGTTGTAGGGTTATATTATTTAGAAATTTGTATTCGTCTAGGTGAAAATTCATTCAAACTGTAATAGAAAGATCAAACTCAGGCTTTAGGTTGTTTCACTCATTTATGTAACTTTTTGGAAAAAGCCACAAAAATAGAAAAATACCCTTTCGGAAAGAAGAAGGAACTCAGTTTCTTTTTCTTCTGAAAAATATAATCAAATTTGGACTCCTAAAAAGTCGCATTTATTACTTGAATTTAAGGCCAATTTTCTTTAGAAAAAAGCCAATATTTGAAATTATAATTTCAAATATTGGCTTTTAATCGTAGTGGTCTTTAGTCTTTTATTTAGACATTTTATCTGCTAAAAGTAAAGCATTATACGCATTTAATATTCTTCCAGATACTGAAAGTGTTTCAAAGCTAACTTTTTCATCTTTTGTACCTGGTTTAATCACTTCTTTCTTATATTCAATACCAGAATCCATAATAATATGTTTTACTTGACTAGCAGTTAATTTTGGGTAATATGAACGAATTAAAGCAGCAACACCAGCAACTTCAGGAGCAGCCATTGAAGTACCCTGAATAGATTCATATTCATTTTTAGGAACTGTTGAATAAATTTCTAAACCAGGAGCAAAAATATCAACATTTTTTTTACCATAATTAGAGAAAGAAGCGACTAATTTATCATCAAAATGACGAGTCATAGCACCTACAGTAATTACATTATCTGCAAATTCAGTAACTTTATCTTTAGAATCATTTGGATAATTATCATCTTCATCAAAATTAGCAGCATCATTACCCGCAGCGTGTACTAAAAGTACATCTTTATCAGCAGCATATTTGATAGCATCATAAACCCATTCAGCATTTGGCGAATGGCCTTTACCAAAACTCATATTTACCACTTTAGCTCCGTTATCTACAGCATATCTGATTGCTAAAGCTACATCTTTGTCATATTCATCACCATCTGGCACTGCTCTAATAGACATTATTTTTACATTGTGAGCAACACCATTCATACCAACTCCATTATTACGAGAAGCAGCAATAATTCCTGATACATGAGTGCCGTGCATTTCATCATCAATAGATCCTATTACTAAATTATTACCATAAGCAGTATCTGTAATATCTTCAGGGTTGTCTTTGGTTAGTCTCCCTTTAAAGTCTACATTATATTGTGAGTCTAATTGATTTTTAAAGTGTTTAATAGCACCATCTAATTCTTTAGAAGCTTCATCAGCATTTGAGCCAGAGCTAACAATTTGCATTAAAATCATTTTTCCTTGCTGTAAGGCAGGGTCGTCAAATTTTGTAGTATTGATATTCTCCAGATTCATTTCTTTACCTGCC
>JAJRPL010000256.1 GCA_024280815.1 Bacteroidota bacterium | reverse complement strand
TCCAGTAACCTTTACTTATAATAACGGTTCAAGTGCAACAATCACTAATAATGAACAGTTTTTTAATTTAATACAATCATTAACAGATTCTAGTTACATAGATGGTGTTGATTTCCCTTTTGATGTTGAAACAGATAATGACAGCAATTTAAATGTTGGAAATGAATTTGATTTTTCAGATGTTATTAATAGTGCAGATGATGATGGCGATGGTAATCCTAACTATTCAGATAATGATGATGATGGAGATGGAATCTCAGATGATAATGAAGATGGAGATGATGACGGAATTCCAGATGATAGTGATAATGATGATGACAATGGTGGCAATGGAGATGATGACGGAAATGGTGACGGTGACTAAGGTGATTAATTTTTAAAAGTGGAAGAAAACATAGCTTTCTTCCACTTTTTAACTCATATTTTAAAGCCATTAAAGAAATTCTCTTTTTTATTTTTTGCCCTAAAAAATCTTTTCTGGCTTTTTTTTAGTTGATAGAGGTTAATAAATAACGTGTAAAATCACTTCTGCAATGCTTTTAAATCAACAATTCTATTGGATGTTGTCAACTAATTTTTATAAAGTAAATAGTTAAACTAAAAACTATTCTTTGCGTTTTAAAAACAACAACTTTAATTAATTCAAACTTTCAGCATAAAATTTCAAAATAGTGTATCTGAAACTATAAAAAAATAATTTATTAATATCCCCGAAAATGTATAATAATAGACTTCTGTCCATTTTTTTTATTATAATTTGTAATGTATCGTACTCACAGGTAGGTATTGGTACGACTAATCCAAGTTCAAAATTGGATATTAAATCTTCAAGTATCACAAATCCATTAAACACAGATGGTATTTTAATACCAAGAATGAATAATTTTCCGAGCATAAACCCAACTACAGCTCAAGATGGTATGTTGGTTTTTGTTACGGGAAACGGAACACCAAATAAAGGATTTTATTATTGGAATCAACCCACAACTACTTGGAATCCTATTGCCGGAAATAGTGGTGTGAAGATTATAGATGATTTATTGGATGGAAAATCTGATAATGATGGATCTAACAATGGATCTTCAATTTTTTTAGGAATAAATGCTGGATTAAATGATGATCAAAGTAATAATAAGAATGTTGGTATTGGCTTTGAGGTTTTAAAATCAAATACTACAGGGCAATCTAATACTAGTATTGGAGTAAACACATTAAGGTTTAATACTACTGGATCTTGTAATATAGCTGAAGGCTCAAGAAGCTTATTTAATCTAACAGTAGGAAACAAAAACACAGCAATTG
The DNA here is from genome assembly GCA_024280815.1 of Bacteroidota bacterium. GTDB lineage: Bacteria > Bacteroidota > Bacteroidia > Flavobacteriales > Flavobacteriaceae > Aureibaculum. Next base: position 2,650 of record JAJRPL010000256.1, on the reverse strand, counting down.
GTTTTGAAGCGATGTTTTCATCTACGGCAGCATATAGAAATACTGTTAGTGGTTATCGATCTATGTATTCTAACACTACAGGGACGTATAATACAGCTTTAGGTTATGAATCGGGATACACAAACACAACAGGAAATTATAATGTTTTTCTAGGGTATAATGCTGGGTACAATTCTACAGGAAGCAATAAATTATACATAGAAAACAGAAGTGCAAATGCTGATAATGCTCTAATTTATGGTGAATTTGGTAATGATGCTACTTCAACAGGAAATATTTTACGTACCAATTCACAATTTCAGATTGGAAACCCAGCATTAACTGGTTATGCATTTCCTACATCTGATGGTACTAATGGACAAGTATTACAAACCAATGGGGGTGGTACAATTTCTTGGGCAAGTTCTACATCCTTAGGAACAGACAATCAAAACCTAATTGGAGCAACCTTAACAGGTACGTCATTGCAAATAGATATTGAAAACGGGACATCAACTACAGTAGATTTAGCAGCTTTACAAGATGGAGGTGCAAAAAAAATAAATGACTTAACAGATGGAAAATCTAATGCGACTGGCACAACTGTATTTTTGGGGCAGAATGCTGGATTAAATGATAATGGAGCGAATAGTAATAATAATGTGGGAATTGGAGTCAATGCCTTAAAGACTAATAGTACAGGGTTTAATAATGTCGCGATTGGCTCCAATGCATTAATAAATAATACCTCTAGCGGTAATACTGTCGTTGGTGCTTATTCTTTGAATTTTAATACAGGTGCTGGAATTCAAAACACAGCAGTAGGGAATTATTCGATGCTAAAAAATACAACAGGAAAACAGAATACAGCAGTTGGGTACCTTGCAGGAGGAAATTTATCTACAGGAGTAAATAATACACTAATGGGTTATGGAGTGTTAAGTAAAAATACAATTGGAATAAATAACACTGCTTTTGGTTTTGCCGCTGGTTTTAATAATGTAACTGGTAATGGTAATGTTTTCTTAGGACGGTCTGCTGGCTATTGGGAAACAGGGAGCGAAAAATTATATATCGATAACTCTGCTGCAGATGCTAATAATGCACTTATCTATGGAGAGTTTGGGAATTATTCGACTTCAGTAGGTAATATTTTACGGACTAATTCTAAATTTCAAATTGGTAACCCTGCTTTAACAGGATATGAGTTTCCTACAATAGACGGAGCTATAAATCAAGTATTGCAAACTGATGGTAATGGTGCAGTATTATGGGTAAATAGCAATACAATAGGAACGGATAATCAAAATCTAATAGGAGCTACATTAACAGGTACTTCCTTACAAATAGACATTGAAAACGGAACATCAATTACAGTTGATTTAATAGGGTTACAAGATGGAGGTGCAAAAAAAATAAATGACTTAACAGACGGAAAATCGGATAACGATGGAACACAAAACGGATCTTCTGTTTTTTTAGGAGTACAATCTGGGTTAAATGATGACAGTAACAACCGTGCAAATGTGGGGATAGGATTTCAGTCGCTTTTCTATAGCACAACAGGTTCAACTAACACTGCATTAGGGTATCAATCCCTTTTTGCAAATACTACAGGGAGAGGAAATACAGCACAAGGATTTAGAGCTCTTTATAGCAATTTTGATGGGCAAAATAACACATCTATGGGTTATTTTTCTCTAAATGGTAACATTACAGGTTGGTCAAATACTGCTTTAGGGTATAACTCTTCACTAAATAATATTACTGGAACTGGTAATACTTCAGTTGGATACAATTCTCTATATGGAAATTATGGAGGATCATATAATACAGCTGTGGGTATGGATGCTTCTTCATTTAGCACTAACATGGTTAACACTACAAGCGTTGGTTATCAGGCTCTTACGACGGCTAATAATCAAGTTAGAATTGGTAATGGTTTTGTATCAAGTATCGGTGGCTTTGCAAATTGGACCAATGTATCAGATGTTAGATTTAAAACAAATATAAAAGAAGATGTAAAAGGATTAGGCTTTATTTTAAAATTAAGACCTGTTACTTATAACTTGGATTTAGGTAAAATAGAACAATACTTAAAAATACCGGACTCTATAAAAAATGATCATAATGGCGAATTGAATAAATATAAATTATATAAAGAAAAAGAGAAGCAATCGGGTTTTATTGCTCAAGAAGTAGAACAAGCAGCACAAGAGCTAAACTATGATTTTAGCGGTATAGATAAACCAAAAAACGAAAACGATTATTACGGATTACGTTATGCTGAATTTGTAGTGCCATTAGTTAAAGCTGTACAAGAGCAAAACGAAATAATAGTAAAATTAACAAAGGAAAACATCCAAAAAGCGGAAGAGGTTTCACATTTAAGAAAAGAGTTGGAGAAACAGAAAGATAGGATTGATAAACTTTACCAATTGATTGAAAAATAAGCATTATGAAAGCAACAGTATTTTTAGTTTTACTATTATTTTTCACCAGTTTATTAAAAGCCCAAGTTGGAATAGGCACAACAACACCTAATGCTTCGTCTGTTTTAGAAGTTTCTTCATCAAATAAAGGTATCATAATTCCTCAAGTTACATTAACAGGTACTAAAGACGCAATCACAATAAGTAATCCAGCCAATTCTTTAATGGTATATTGTATT
>JAJRPL010000255.1 GCA_024280815.1 Bacteroidota bacterium | reverse complement strand
TGGTAGTAATTGTCCATCCTATATTTTGAGTGAATTCAAAGGTTGTTCTTCTTTTTTTGTACAACATTACAGCGTTAGCACTAGAATCTTGTGGGTAGAATTTTTCTTCTAATTCTGCTTTTGATATTTTGCCGAACTTTATCTTTTGGGCTGTGCTAAAATTTGTGATAAAGAGGATTAAAATTAGTGTTGAAATAAATTTTTTCATGGGTTGACTATTTTTTTAGTAATACAATTTTACTGTTATCGTGTTTTGCTATCTTTTTTAAAAAGCTACGATAATTCTTAAATTCAGATTTTGGATGAAGTCCTTTCTTTAGAAAGTAAACTCTTTTATATAAAAGTTTATTCGTGTCAAGTTTTTTAATTGAAAACTGGTAACAGCCAAATTTATTTTCTATGAATATATCTTTAGGTATTGCTTCAATGGTGTAATTATCAGGTAAAATAACTTCAAATTCATCAGTATCTAAAAACCCTCTTGAAACTTCTAACGGATGTTTTCTGTTTCTGTATCGTTTAGGCACATAACTACTTCTATTAAAGGTGTTAATAGCAAACAGCATTCTATTGCCACTAAAAGAAGCATAATCAGTTGCCTTTATACTTAGCTTTTCTTTAAAAATTATGCTATCCTTATTGTTAAAGAAGCTGTAATTAAGTAATTCTAAATTATTGATGTGTGACCAATACTTATCTTTATAATATTTGTTAATTTCTCTTTTAGGTTTTTTTTCTAATCTAAAGTGGTCGTCATATTGAATTCCAGCAGTAAGAATAGTTATTTTGCCTTCAATGCTTCCATCAGAATTTATAGTATATGTTGCTTTCGTTTTTTGAAAACTATCTCTATCATTATGAACACCTGTGTGTATTATTTCTCCTCCAGTGGGTTTAATCACCAATACATCTCTATCATCAGTAAAAGTACCTTGATAGCCAAAGGGTACTTTTTGACTGGTACATTCTAGCCAATAATCTTTTTTCTTTGAGGGTACATATAAAAAGGCGTGATTTCCTTGTACAGATACCACATTATTTTCCATACTCCTTTTTTCTTCACCAGCATATACAGCCGTATAATAAGATTCAACACCTACAGCATCTAATAAAGTTTTGGTGTAATTTGTTAAAGCTTTACAGTCACCATAACTTAATTTATCAACATCACTAGCATACATTGGCATCCAACCGCCAATACCAACTTGTACACTTATATAACGTGTTTTTTTCTGTACAAAATCATAAATGATTTTAGCTTTTTCTATCGGATCTTCAACACCTTTAACTAATTGTTTGACCTTTAATTTTGTTGCTTCTGGTAGTTCCATTCTTGAAGCAATTAAGTTGTCATACATCCATTTTCCAAACTCTTTCCAAGTAGTAGCTTGACCATCAACACCGGCCAAATGGAATTTATTAGAAGCTAATTTTAAATAGGGAACAAAGTTTAAAAAATAAGGACTTGATTCTTCGTAACTTATTGCTTTAACATTATTAATTTGATAAGATAATTTTGAATTTGAACTATTATTTGTTATTGAATAGTCTTTGAAGTTTTTCTCAATTTTTTGAATAGTTATAGTGCTTGGGTAGGTAAAACTATAGGTACTTTGCTGTATGCTTTTATGAGATGAACCTATAGGAAGCCAGCTAGGTATAAATGCAGTATTAGAAGATTCAGTTTCATGTTCATAGACTATTGTATATGGATAGGATACAGGTATATGCTTGTAGTACTTTATTCTACCATCATTAAACAATGATATTCCATCAGCAGCACTATGATCTATAATTTTTTTAGATTTAATATCTTTTATCTTGATACCAAATTGATTGTAGATATGAATTTTTATTTTTTTATTTTGGTTGATTTGTCATAATGAAAAACGAGTGTTGCATCTGAATTTCCTTTTTCATTTAATATGGTTACAGCTTTATTAATTTTAACAAGCATTTTCCGTTGAGATACCAACTCAATATTGGTGTCAAAATAACGTACCACGGCATTCGAGTTTTTAGTCAAACTATCAGGAATGGTTAAGATACTTAAATCAAAATTTTGTGAAAAAAGGAATTGTCCACTCAAAAAGAGTAACAATAAAAGAGGGTTGATTCTCATTGTTTTGGGTTGTTTAGCGATACAAATTTAGTCTAAATTATTCTTTTTTCAAAGAATCAATAATTATAGTTACTGGTCCATCGTTTAACAATTCAACTTTCATATCAGCTCCAAAAATACCAGTACTTATTTTTTTATCAAACTCTTTTTCTAAATGAGAAATAAATCGTTCATAAAGCGGAATTGCAACATCTGGCTTAGCCGCTTTTATATAAGACGGTCTATTTCCTTTTTTAGTACTTGCCATTAAGGTAAACTGACTTACTACAATAATTTCACCATTACAATCCATAACGGATGCATTCATCATATTATTGTTATCATTAAAAATTCTTAGATTTAGGATTTTTTTTGTCAGCCATTCAATGTCTGTAAAGTCATCTTCGTTACCAATGCCTAATAAAACTAAAAGGCCTTTATCAATTGAACTGATAATTTTACTATCAACGGTTATTGATGCTTTTGAAACTCTTTGTATAACGGCTTTCATAAATTTCCTAATTTACTGTTAATTACTCCTGTATACTGTTTTTTAGAATTATTCATAATCATCAAGCCTGTAATTTTCATGTTCACCTTCTATAATTTGTAAATAACTATGGTATCTAGATTGAGCTATTTCTCCTTTTTCTAAAGCATTTTTTACTGCACAATTAGGTTCGTTTACATGCAAACAATTGTTAAATTTACAAAACTGCTTTTTTGCAAAAAATTCAGGAAAAAAATCGCCTATTTCTTCTTTTTGAAAATCTACCACACCAAAACCTTTAATGCCTGGGGTGTCAATAATGTATCCGCCAAAAGGTAAATTAAACATTTCTGCGAAAGTTGTAGTGTGTTGTCCTTGTTTATGTTGAGTAGATGTTTCTTTAGTTTTTAAATTTAAATTTGGATAAACCGCATTAATTAAAGTAGATTTTCCTACGCCAGAGTGACCAGAAAACATACTTACTTTATCTTTCATTAAGACTTTTAATTTGTCAATGTTTATTTTTTCGGTAGCAGAAACATCTAAACAATGATAGCCAATTTTTTTATAGACTTCTTCTAGTGCTATTTTTTTGGATAATAAATCATCATCATATTGATCTATCTTATTAAATAGCAATACAGCAGGGATGGAATAAGCTTCTGCAGTTGCCAAAAAACGATCAATAAAAGCAGGGAAAGTAGGAGG
>JAJRPL010000254.1 GCA_024280815.1 Bacteroidota bacterium | reverse complement strand
TTAATAGATAGCAATACTGAAGAAAATTTAATTAAACCTGTTGCCTACACACCCAATGCTGATGAGTATTATGCTTGGCTTAAAAAAGGGGTGAGTCTGTTTAAGAAGTAGTATTTATTAGACTCTCTATTGGAGATTAAAAACGCATCACTAAACCTACACCTTTTTGGTTTGCAATTATTTTATACTTAGGTTTAAAATTAATTATTTTTCCCATTAAAAGATTCAAATTCCATTTTACCATCTTCTTCATTCATTAGTCTTAGGTTTAATTTTGCACTACCAACTAACTTTCCTTTAAGACTACATTTAATATAATAATTCTTACCTAACGCAATATTAATAGGAATTCCAATAGAATCTTTCTCTGTTCTTAAATTATAAACACCTTCTTTATTAATTTTAATAATTTTTTTGAAATTACTCTTTACTCGAGTAATTAAAGAATCACCTAAAAATAGGTTGTATTGCAATAAAGAACCGCTTCTGTTAATATGTCTATATATAAATAATGAAGAAAAATGATTCTTAGACTGTTCACTTTTATGGTTCAACATCTTATATTTACTTAAATCTTTAACTTTTAAAATGTTTGCTCTTATTTTATAACAACTCTCACCCAATATATCTAAAGGTTTAGATTCAGTGATTTTAATTAAATTACCGCCTATTATTTTTGCTTCAAGTTTCAGTTTATTAATGATTGAATTGTAATCACAATTTTCATAAAACAAACCATAACCCAATTTAATTTCTTTTAAAATATTTGAATCCAAGTCAACCAGTACATTTTGATTAATATTTAGAACAATAATTTCTTGGTCTAATAAGACATCCTGTTTTACCAATTGAGTAGTTGATTTACAGGAATTAAACAGTAAACTGAAAATTACTATTATTGAAATATATCTTTTCATATTTTTATATTTAATGAAAGCTCTTAAGTGCTAATGACTCTATCAAACTTGTTTTTTTAATAAAGAAACTCTTGTTAATATTATTATTTTTAGTATTAAAAAAAATAGGGCTATTCGGATTGCTAACACCTATACTCCCAGATCTGCTATTCGGGAGTTTATCATAGACATTACTTGCCCAATGGTCAAGTTCTTTAGAAGCAATATCAGCAAGGTAAAACCCTCTAACTATCACTGCTCCTCCTAATATTACCGCACCAAAAAAACCAACAACCTCAAATGCAGCAACAGCAACCCAAGCTCCTGAATAAAGCACAGCAACAACTACAACGACAGCGACAACTGCAACTACTACACTATAAACAAGTTGAAAAAGTTGTTTAAGAGTTATTTCACCACTTGGATCAACATAACTCAAAGGGTTGTTTAATACATAGCCATATCTATTGTAATTCTGTGTATTATATGGGTCTTGAACAAAATTATCGGGTGCTAAGAAACGGTGTAGGTTAGCATCATACAACCTAGCATTCCCGCATTCATTTCATTTCGGACGGGCAGGCATATTAATTAAATCTACACTTTCTAGATGTTCATGACCTGTATAACCACGGTCTAAAAATTTAAAAGAACTTAAATTGTTTTTTCTTCTTGCAATTTAACAATATTTTACCGCTATTACAAGTTAAATCATAATTGGTAAAGTACGAGCGTGACGCTCGCACCAGCAGGGGATTAAAAACGCATCACCAAACCAACACCTTTTTGGTTTGCAATTATTTTATACTTAGGTTTAAAATATGAAGTTTTTTCTAAACCTTTATTATACAATGCTACTGCCTGTTTTGTTTTTTTATTTGCACTTATAGATATAGGAATACCCACACCTAAAGCACCTGCACCAACGCCAAGCAATGCCCAATTTACTTTTCCACCTCTAAGAGAACTGCCTAAAGAATAACCTACACCAAAACCACCAAAACCTCCTAATATCATGGCTAAGGTGTTTTTTGATTTGGCAGATTTCATTAATTGATAAGCTTCTTTATTATCTTGCATAGTTGCCATCAAACTTTTCATAGTTAAACGCTTACCGTCTTTAGAGTATATATAACCTCCAAATGCTTTTTGCATTTCTATTTGTTGTGCATTACTGTGTAGTGTAGCAAAAATTGATAAACTTAGTATTAAAATTAATTGTTTCATTTGTTTGTTTTTATTGCCTACGTAGGTAGGGTGATTATTAAATTGTAATGACATGATAATACTGTATATATTCGAGCGAGACGCTCGTACAAGCCTAAAGCTTGTTTTTTTTAATCACAGAATACTAATATTTGTTTTAATTTACCTAATAAAGTGTTCTGTTCATTAATATAATTAACTACAATTAGTTATTTAAAATAAGAATTAATGGTTCTTTTGAATGGAGCTCTTTTACCAAATAATATTTATTTAATAATTTATACGGAAAGGCCTTTTTTGAAATTTTTAAGGTTTTTTTGATATTAGAATTAAAATAGTCTATTGGGAATTCAAACGAACCAGATTCTTTTATATAAGGTTTGTAATCAAAATTTACTATTACCTTTTCTGTTTTTGTACTTTCATAATTTTCATATAGATATTTATAAGGATTATTAATAGAATCAGAGATATTTATATAGTCACCATGACCATTTAATGAAATTTTATTACTTGATAATAAATAATTTTCATATAAATAATCAATCCCGTCCTAAATAAATTTTAGAACAAAACAAAAGTATTGATTTTACTACAATCCATCTTAAAAAATCAACAAAAGTCAAAAAGAACCCCTTGTTTGATTTTATTTGGAGGTTTTTCTTTCTTTAAAAAG
>JAJRPL010000010.1 GCA_024280815.1 Bacteroidota bacterium | reverse complement strand
TTATTAAAACTTAAAAGTTCTTTTCCATATATTTCAGATAAATCCAATACAAGTAATGCCTCCGTTTTACCATTTTTGACAATAGGATATAACAATGAGAGCCATACCTCTTCAACTCCTTCATTGTGCTCTATTACTTTTGGCTTTTGTGTAGCATAGACTTCATCATACATTTTATTTTTGGGGAAAAAGACAGAATTAAACTCTACAGGTTCTTCGATATCTCCATCAAGTAAAAAACGATAATTATATTTACTGTCTTTTTTAATTAAAAAAATATATTTAAATTCATCTGACATGAATGTATGTAAAAGCTTATTATAAAATACCCGTCCATCTGGATGGCTAAATAAAGATTGTGTTAGATCTTCTTTTATTTCTGTCTCTAAATACTTTGCAATATTTTCTGCATGACCATGCGCCTTGTTCAATTCTAATATTTTTAATTTTTCTGTATTGTTAGTAATTTCATATTGTAAATAGATAGCAAACGCAATAAGTAGCGCAATAATTAAAAAGATATATTTCGTATTTTTTAGTGTCATAATTCATCTACAATAAATGACCTATATTTTTCAGGTAAATATATCTGGTGCTTATCAAGTCTATTCTTTATAAAGAGTAATTGTGATCTACCTTTTTTCCAATAAAAAGCACCAATGATATGATGTGATTCTTTTAGGAGTTTATATTTTGTTGTAAAAACAATAGGCAACCTACCACCCTTTGAAAAGAGTGCATTTATCGGTGCTAAATCTTCTTTGGAACTTAGTAGGATTATAGTAGCATGACTGATACTGTCACTTAGTTCTATTTGATTTGAATGTTTAAACACCTGCCGTAGTTCCTTGTCTTTTGTATAAACAATGATTTTTCTATTGTCTACCAGTGATGAGAAAATTTCATGATAAATATTTAACGTACTTTGGGTATCTAATGCGTGAAGATAGCCCTGACAGAATATAAAAATCAATAATAACTTTTTCAAAACGTATATTCCAACTCTAATGTAATACGTTGATCAATAGGTGAAACATTTATAGGCTGTAATAAGGTACCAGCTATAGGATCAATCCGCTATATAGCAGTTGACTTAGCCTTACCTAAGATATTCTGACCTTTCAGTGTAAAGGTCAAGTCTTCATTTACGTTCCATGTAACAGAACTTGTAAAATCGAAATAGTTTGTAGGATCCAATGTATTATATCGCCAAATAACGCCATTATAAAAATCAATCGATTCATAACTATTGACAGAAGTTAAATAAACACTATAATCATCAAGCGTATCATAATAAAAGATATCTGTATAATGTCCATACGTAGCTTGCAAGTGTATTTTATTGTCCATGTCAAAGGTATAATCACTGTTAAATATACTTAAATAATATTTTGAATTTCCTGTACCTTCATTTTGTACAAAACCATCTTCATCTTCAACTGCCATGAACATAAACCGTAAACGATATTGATCTTTACTATAACCTATTTCTTGTGTTATACCTGTCGTAATTTGAGGGGATACATCATTAAAGTCACTCACACCTAAGTATCGAGAATATGGGTTGATGGCAAACATTATCCTGTAAAGATATGTTTTGTACGTCCAATCTTCATTGGTAAAGATATACCCTAAACGTAATTGTAGTAAATCATCATCTTTGACTGTTGAGTTACGATATATTTTACTGTAATTCACACCCAGAGTCAGTAATTGATTATCTGAGAGTGCATACTGATCTTGCATAAATGCTGTGAGAATCGTTTCTTCTGTAAAAGTTAAAGGAATATCACCAAATTTTTCAGAAGAAAAAGAATCAAGCTTTTTAAATCGTCCTTTAATGCCTGTGGTTATACTATGATTTTCTATTGTATTTCTATAGGTTAATTCCCCACTATAAGAAGAGTTTTTATAGGTTCCATTAAAGGTCCCTCCAAAATTAGCTCCAAAAAATGCCAAAGGTAAATTATCTTCTTGTCTAAAGTCTGATTGTAGCCAATCATAGGCAAATTGTGCTTTCCAATGTTCTAAAAAATCAATAGCATAATCTAGATGTATATTTAAATAATCAATTTCAGATTTAATAGGGGTGGCATCATAACTTAACCCTGCCAAACTATCCGTATTTTTTTTCATCACTTGTAAATGAAAAATTTGATCTTCAGTTTTGATATAAGAAAATAGTTGTGTACGTTCAAAATCACGTGAAAGTGGTTTATCAGTACCATTATCAATCGTTTCTCTTTTTGCATTAGTATGTGAAAAGTTTACCATATAGGCGTAATCTTCTTTTTGTTCACCGATGTTAACAGATTGTTCATTATATCCACGGTTACCCTGTACTAAACTAAGCTTACCGCCACTATCATGTTTTGGATTTGTTGAGTAAAGGAAAATAGTCATATATGCTGGTTCAACAGAGGTATCAAAAGAAGTTGTTAACATATAAAATTCTATGTGATCCACAAAGTCAATATTTACATCCCCATAAAGCATAGTACCACTACCCATCCATCCTTGAGTGATCTCAACACCATCGACATATAAGCGGATAAAGTTACTTTTATAAGGTTCAAATGCACCTGAAGTTAAAGGGTCTGGAAGTCCATATCTATTTTCATTGTAGTGTGTAACAGGCAGTGTTTTAAATACATCTTTAAGTGTTTTAGCATGCATTTTTTCTAATCTATCACGACTAAATAAAAATAAATGCCCTTTGTTTTCATCAATCGTCTTTTGACTCAAATCATTTTTTTGATTAAAGTCATTTAAAAGTTTCTCTATATCTTCGTCTGCATA
>JAJRPL010000253.1 GCA_024280815.1 Bacteroidota bacterium | reverse complement strand
GTTTCTGTATTATTTGACCAAATATGGTTATTTTTGACATAAGAGAATTGTTTTTTTGTTTGCAACTCAAAGTTAATTGAGATACTTAAAAATTATTCTCTTTTTTATTAATTTTTAAAAACGTTTAGGACGGGATTGATATTTTATGGAAACTGATAAAAAATTCAATCAATTATCATCATTAAAAACGAATGGAGATGGTACATTATCTGGCGGTTTTGCTTCACTTGAAGATTCTCAAATGAATAAAATTAAAGGAGGATACGTTTATGATCATGATAGAGAGTGTACTAATTCAGGAGATTGTACTAAAGGGGATCATTTAGGTTGTACTAATACAGGAACTTGTTGATAATTTTGGATTAACTAAGTCCGACAATGCCCTAATGACTTAAAAATATTGGGCGTTTTTTAAGGAGTCTGTTACAAAAAATAATTATTAGGGATGAGCTTAGATAGTTTGTTATTTGAAAAACTCACAAGTAGAAAAGAATTTGTAATATCATAAAAAGCATATTAATACTACTATTTGATGTAATAGTTATAGTTGAGTTTACATATTGTGTATAATATAAGATTAAAAAAGATAAATAATGAAAAATAGTAAATTTAACAATTTCTTTAATTTTGAAAATAAAAAAATTGGATATAATGCTTTTACTAATGAGTTCGTAGTTTTAGATCCCGAACTTTTTGATTTGTATGAAGCTTCAAAGCTAGATAGTGATTTAGATGAATTAAACCGTATTCACCCTGCTTTTTACGCACATTTAATTAAAAAGGGATTCATAATTGAAGATAAAGTTGATGAAATAGAAAATGTAAAAAAATTGGTAAGAGAGATTGATATTGAGGATGACACAATTTATAGATTAACAATTAACCCAACCATGAATTGCAATTTCAAATGTTGGTATTGTTATGAGACTCACATTAAAGCATCAAAAATGACTGATGTAACAAAAGTGTCTGTAGTAAAACTTGTAGAAAATATCTTGTTAGATATGCCTAATCTAAAACGTTTTCATATAAGTTGGTTTGGAGGCGAGCCGTTGTTGTATTTTGATAAAACTGTAAAGCCAATTTTAGAGGCCATTTTTCCAAAAATGACTGAAAAAGAAGTGTTTTTCACATCAGGATTTACTACAAATGGATTGTTAATAAATCAGAATATGCTTAATGATTGTAAGAAATTAGGAGTAAATCATTTTCAAATCACTTTGGATGGGCATAGAGATCGACATAATCAAGTTAGATATATTTCTAAAGAGAAAGGCTCCTATGATAAAATCATTAATAATATACACCTTTGTATTAAAAATGAATTTACAACAGCCGTTAGGTTAAATGTTTCTGAAGAAACAATTGAAAGTTTACCTAACATAATAGATGACTTTATAAGATTGACCGATAAAGATAAAAAATATTTAAACTTTTCATTTCATGAAGTTTGGCAAGAAGAGAAAGATATACACTCGGATATTCAATCTATTGTTGATTTATTCAGAAGAGAAAGATTTACAACTTATTTTAAAGGAATAAATTTAGATACTGTAAGGAATTCATGTTATGCCGATAAAAAAAATCATGCAACTTTGAATTATAATGGAGAAGTATTTAAGTGTACGGCAAGAGATTTTAAATCTAATTTAAAAGAAGGACAATTGAATTCAGAAGGAAAGATTGATTGGAATGAAAAATATTTTGATCGCTTAAATTCAAAATTTAAGAACCCACCATGTTTGGAATGTTCTATTTTGCCTATATGTAATGGAGGATGTTCACAACATGCAATTGAAAAAAGAGGGAAGGATTATTGTATACATGATTATGATGAAAATAAAAAAATAGAAATTATTAAAGATAAATTTTCCTTTGCTATTAGCTAAAATCTTACAATTAAAAAACATCTCTATTAAATAATAACTAAAATAATATCTTTTTACTTTTTTAGAATGCACTCCTTTTAGTCTGAAACTCTTAGAAAGAATAATTAAAATTGGGCATGAAAAGCTTCCCACATTACAGACAAACAGAGTCTAAAGATTGCGGCCCTACTTGCATCAAAATAGTTGCTAAACATTTTGGTAAGACTATACACGTTCAAACTTTACGTAGTTTATCTGAAACAACACGAGAAGGGAGTAGTTTACTAGGCTTAAGTGAAGCTGCTGAAAAGATAGGTTTTCATACCATTGGTGTAAAAGTGAATTTTGAAAAACTTTTAGAAGCTCCATTACCTTGTATAGTACATTGGAATAAAAATCATTTTGCAGTCCTATATAAAATAAAAGCCCCCTCTGCCTTCGGCATCTCCCCAAAGGGGAGAAGAAAAAAAGAAGAAACCATATACATATCTGACCCAGCTCATGGTTTATTAACATATACCAAAGAAAAATTCATACAACATTGGATGGGTAATAATGCAGATGAAACCACAGAAGAAGGTGTGACATTACTCCTAGAACCCACCCCCAAATTCTATAATGATGACTTAGAAAATCAAGAAGAAACTCAGTTCAATTTCAAATTTATTTCAAGATATCTTTTTAGATATAAAAAATTCATCATTCAACTAGCTATTGGTTTATTGGCAGCTAGTTTTTTACAGTTAATTGTCCCCTTTTTAACACAAAGCATTGTTGATGTTGGTATACAAAACCAAAACATACATTTTATCTATCTCATTCTATTTGCTCAACTCTTTTTGTTTTTGGGCCGTACAGCCTTAGAGGTAATTCGAGGTTGGATATTATTACACCTTAGTACTAGAATTAATATCTCATTAATTTCTGACTTCTTTATCAAATTAATGAGTTTACCTATTTCTTTTTTTGATACCAAAATGACAGGTGATCTATTACAGCGTATCAATGACCATAAACGTATTGAGAAAATATTAACTACATCCTCCTTAAACGTATTATTTTCTATGTTTAATTTAGTTATTTTCGGAATAGTCTTGGGCTATTATAGCATCCAAATATTCACTATTTTTTTAATAGGAAGTGTACTCTATTTTGCGTGGGTATTGTTCTTTTTTAAAAGGCGGAAAGATTTAGATTATAAACGTTTTTCAGGAGTAAGTCAAGAACAAAGTAAGGTGATAGAATTAATCAATGGTATGCAAGAAATTAAATTGCACAATGCAGAACGCCAAATGCGATGGAGTTGGTAATTTATTCAAGCACGCTTATTCAAAGTAGGTATGAAAAGTTTGGCCTTAGAGCAAACACAATCTGTAGGTTCGTCTTTTATTAATGAATTGAAAAATATTTTAATTACTGTCCTCTCTGCTAAACTGGTTATTGATGGTGAAATAACCTTAGGTATGATGATGGCAATTTCTTATATTGTTGGTCAGTTAAATGCTCCTGTTACGCAACTCATTGCTTTTTTAAGAGATGCACAAGACGCTAAAATATCTTTAGATAGGCTAGGTGAAATTCATAACAAAGAAGATGAAGAAAAGTCTGGAGAACAAAAAATTATAATAATTCCTGAAAATAGCGATGTGCATCTTAAAAATATCACCTTTAGGTATATTGGAGGATTAGAACCTGTAATTAAAAATTTAGATTTAACAATACCTGCAAATAAAATTACAGCCATCGTAGGAGTAAGTGGTAGTGGTAAAACCACATTGATGAAGTTATTACTCAAATTCTATAATCTTGATACAGGAGAAATTATGATTGGAAATCACAATTTAAATAATATCTCACAAAAAGCATGGCGAAACCATTGTGGTGTCGTAATGCAAGAAGGCTATATTTTTAATGATACCATAGCCAAAAATATAGCAGTTGGTTCAGATTTTGTAGATCATAAAAAATTGGTACATGCCACACATGTCGCAAATATTCAATCGTATGTAGATGGATTGCCTTTAGGGTTTAACACAAAAATAGGATTAGAAGGTACAGGCTTGAGTACAGGGCAAAAACAACGTTTGCTAATAGCAAGGGCTGTATATAAAGATCCTAAATTTTTATTATTTGATGAGGCAACGAGTGCATTAGATGCCAATAATGAAAAAGTAATTATGGAAAACTTGAATGAGTTCTTTGCTGGTAAAACAGTAGTCATTATTGCCCACAGATTAAGTACCGTAAAAAACGCACATCAAATTGTAGTATTAGACAAAGGTAAAATTGTTGAAAAGGGAAACCATCAAGAATTGACCAAATTAAAAGGTGAATATTACAACCTAGTTAAGAATCAATTAGAATTAGGAAATTAATGCCAGAAAACACCAAACAAGAAGACATACAACTAAGAAGTGAAGAAGTTCAAGAAATATTGAGCTTTGTCCCTAATTGGATGATTAGATGGGGAAACGCATTGATATTATTTTTGATGCTAGGCTTATTGTTTATTTCATGGTTTGTAAAATACCCTGATATCATTACAGCAGAGGCTGTAGTAACCACACAAACACCACCACAAAAAGAATATGCAAAAGTAACTGGCAAGTTAGATGTTATTCTAGTAAAAGATAATCAAGAAGTGAAGCCAAACACAGCTTTAGCCATTATAGAAAATACGGCAAACTTTAACGATGTGTTTACTTTAAAATCAATAGTAGATACTATAAAAGTCAATAATAAGTCTTTTAGTTTTCCCACAGATAGTTTACCTATATTATTTTTAGGAGATATAGAGTCTGATTTCACTTTGTTTGAAAATAATTATATGCAGTATGTATTAAATAAAGAATTGCAACCTTTTTCAAATGAAGCATTGGCGAATAAGATTTCAAGAACAGAATTAAGAAGACGTTTAGCAAACCTAAAATCACAAAAAGAGTTGCAAAATTCAGAGCTTAATTTTAAGAAAAAAGATATTGAAAGGTATAAGACATTATTTGAAAAAGGTGTCATTTCTGCTCAAGAGTACGAAGGTAAACAATTAGATTATTTACAAACTGAGAGAAATTATAAAGTAATGGGTTCTTCTATTTCTCAATTAAGAGAAGCTATTAGCAATGCTAATAGAACCTCAAAAGGGACAGAAATTAGTAGAACTAAAGAAGAAATGATATTGCTGAAAAATGTTATTCAATCTTTTAACCAATTGAAGAAAAGTATTAAAGATTGGGAGTTGAGTTATGTATTGCAGTCTGATATAGAAGGTAAGGTATCATTTTTAAATATTTGGAATAAAAATCAAACTGTTAATCAAGGTGATTTGGTTTTTACGATTATTCCAATAATTAACAATGAGTTTATTGCCAAACTAAAAGCACCTGTACAAAATTCAGGTAAAATTAAAATTGGACAAAAAGTAAACATCAAATTACAAAACTACCCTGACACTGAATTTGGAATGCTGACGGGTAAGGTTAAAAACATTTCTTTAATTCCTGACAAAGATGGTTTTTATTTGATAGATGTGAGTTTGCCTAAAGAATTAATTACTTCTTATAATAAAAAAATTGTATTCAAACAAGAAATGCGAGGCATCGCAGAAATCATTACAGAAGATTTACGATTGATTGACCGTTTCTTTTACCAGTTTAGAAGTATCTTAAAGCGTAATTAAATACCCTTTTTTTAAATTTATAATGTGCAAACCAATTTCAATTGAAGATGACATCAAAAATTAAACTCCTGAAGGAAATTACCCTTACACTTTTCAATTTTACCTTTTAAACATCGGTAACGGGTTTAAAGGATGCTTTACAAAATATTTGAGTGATTGTTTCACCAAAAACCAATGAAATCCTTTATTTGAAATCTGTTTTTGAATCGCTTTATAGACTGATTTATCTAATCTAAACAATTTGACACCCATACTAACATCTATCCAATCTGCTTTTCTGAAAATTTCTACTGTTTTTTGAAATTCACCTTTATAAACACTGATTTTATGATGGTTATCTATAAGTAACCCTACTTCCTTTATCAATTCATCTTTCCCAATTCCTTTTAAGTATTCACTAGCTAGTTTTATAGATGGCTCTAAATAGTCAAAAGAATGTGTCCAAATACCTATATCGTGAAATACCGCCGCAATGGCATACTTTTCATGATTATTGGTATCGATATCAAACATAATTCCATAATTATAAATACGATACACATGATTTTTATAAATTTGAAAATCATCTTTCAACACATCTTTATAGTGTATTAAAATTTCATCTATTATTTCATTCTCAGTAATTATCACCTTTTTCTCGATTTATAATACGTTTTATCTGCAATATAAATCGTTTTAAGTATTTCTGCGTATATAACCTCTTCTTTATCTTGAAACTGTACAGGCAACACAATATCGTATGAATTGTTTTGTTTTACTTTTTCTTTAATCTCGTCAAGAATTTCATCGGTTATTAAAAATCGAGCATACACTGTTTTTTTAATAGGTCTTTTAAATTTTATTTGAGCAGATTTATCCCAAACTACATATTCTTTTCCTAATATTTTCATGAGCTGAATCATATAAAACGGATCTGTAGAAGCATAAATACTTCCACCAAAAACAGTACCTACATAATTTCTTGTCCGCCAGCTTAAAACCTGAGCTCTGCCTAAGATTTAATTTTCAGAATTCAAAGAAAAGGTAAGATTTGAAATGAAAATTTGAAGGAATATCTGGGTATTTCAAAAAATTTTCATGAAAAAGATTGCCTTTTCTTGGGATTTCTTTCGGATTTGATGAATTTTCTCCAATTCTCCCTAAATTTTCTTAAACTAACTAGTTAGTCCTTCAAAAATTTGGCTTCAAATTGAATGAAAATTCATTCAAACTGAAAACAAACCTTAGGCAGAACTCAGGTTTAAAGGCAATCTGATATGGAGCTCTCGCCAATCATCAGAAATAAAACTAACCCAACCTCCTGTACCTCTTATGGCTGGGAATAGGTTAAAAGCTAATCGTTTTATTTTTGATTTGAAGTTTTCACTTTTATTCGTTTTAAATCTCTTCATAAAAATTCTATTTGTTTTTTAATGCTTTTGCAATCAGTTCATTATGATGTTTTACGTGATAACTCGTAAAATGTAACAATTCTCTCATGGTTAATTTCCCTAAAAGGGGATGAGGCAAAATATAAAAATCTAAATCAGTTTCAGAATATTTTATGGCCCTTTTACAAAGTTTGTCAACCTTTTTATGCAACAGTTTTATTGCCTTTTCTTTTTTCGAAAAATCAATGATGTTTGGTTGAAATTTACTTGGTG
>JAJRPL010000252.1 GCA_024280815.1 Bacteroidota bacterium | reverse complement strand
CTTAAAAAAACAAAAATGAACAGCATAAAAGATGTGTCTTTTCAAGAATTACAAGAGTTTCATTTTGTTATTGAAAATGAAGTTCTTTATGTACGTTTAAATACCGATGGCTCCGTACTACATATGAGTAAGAAGCTGCAAAAGCTTTTAGGACTAAGGCCACACCATATCAAAGGTACTATTGAAGAATTACTTACTACCGATGAAGGGCAGCAAATCTATTTAAAAGAATTAATTCACAATAGAAAAAAAGTATGGGTAGGTGAAATTGAAATATGCACCAGAAATAATTCAGCTACTTGGCTAGACTTATCAATCATTCCACAAAAAAGCATAGATTCAAAGCAACAAATATTCTTATTGTGTACAGATATCACCAAGAAAAAGCATAATGAAATCGCTTTAGAGCAAAAGTTAAAAAAGGAATATAACGAAAAAATACAGCTCCAAAAAACACAATCTAGCCAAATTGTAGAGGCACAAGAAGAAGAACGAAAACGTATCGCTAAAGACATTCATGATGGTATAGGGCAAACACTAACAGCATTAAAGTTTACTATTGAATCTATCAATGCTTCAAATATTGAATCGACAGCTAATAAAGTAGCTCAATTAAAAGAAGGTTTAGGTTTTTTAATCAAGGAGGTGAGATCAGTAACATTTAATTTAACTCCACCAGAATTAAGTGATTATGGTATCGTTCCCGCTTTAAACAAATTGGTAGAGAAGCTTTCTGATTTTACAGGAAAAAACATCTATTTTGAAAACAAAACAAATTTTAAAGGTAGGTTTAATTCCTTAGTTGAAACGAATTTATATAGAGTAGTTCAAGAAGCGGTTAATAACGCACTTAAATATGCAGATTCAAATTATATCTTAATTACCTTAAGTCATTCATCAGATAAATTAAGTATTGTCATTGATGATGATGGTAAGGGATTCGATTATAAAAACCTACTAAAAGAAAGTAAAGAATCTGGTATGGGACTTTTTTTTATGAAAGAACGAATTAGTTATATTGAAGGTAGACTGTTTATCAATTCTAAAAAAAATGAAGGGACTCGAATTACGATAAATATAAATTTGAATAAAATATAAAACAATCTTTTTCAAATTATTCTAAACAAAAAAACCAGAACTTTCGTCCTAGTTTTCTCATTTGTACTCGAGATGGGAATTGCCTTTCGGCGAGTCCTAAAACGTCATGTTGAGAGAAAAAAAACTACAAAAGTAGATTTGCATTTTTTTGTTTTGAAAATTCTATGAAAAATATATTTTCCAGAACTTTCAAAACAAAAAAAAACCAGAACTTTCGTCCTGGTTTTCTCATTTGTACTCGAGATGGGACTTGAACCCATACGGACATTACTGTCCACTGGATTTTAAGTCCAGCGTGTCTACCAATTCCACCACTCGAGCCTGTTTTCGTTTTCACGATAACAAATTGGTATGTTTATGAGCGAAAGACGGTCCCGAAGCTTCGGGAGAACCCCCAACCAATACTCAAAAAAGTATTTAGTCAGCAACGTTTTTCGCAATTTTGAGCGAAAGACGGGATTTGAACCCGCGACCTCCACCTTGGCAAGGTGATGCTCTACCAGCTGAGCTACTTTCGCAATTTTAAAAGTACTCTATCAATTATAAAATAACTTTCGCCTGTTTCTTAAAAGAACTTACATTTGTCTTATCACAAATGCGAGGGCAAATTTAATACATTTCTCTAAATTGCAAAGCCTTTTTTTACTTTTTTATAGATAAGATTTTTATAGACTGATTTTAAACTAGTTTATTCCCTAATTATAAATATATTTGCAAGATTTTAAGCACAAAAAATGCAAACATTGTCAAATACAACAACTCAAAAACTAACATTATCCTCTGCATTAGATGACTTTAAGCAGTTGACTAAATTTGGCTTATCTATTAGTGTCGTTTTTTCTGCTGTAGCAGGCTACTTATTAGCCGTAGAAACCATTCATATTCCCACCCTTTTATTATTGGCTTTTGGCGGTTATTTTATGGTAGGTGCTTCAAATGCTTTCAATCAAATTATTGAAGTTGACACCGATAAATTGATGAAACGCACTCAAAACAGACCCTTGCCAGCTGACAGAATGTCAATAAACACCGCGATGGCTATAGCGGTTATCTGTACAATTATTGGACTTGTTACATTATATATTATCAACCCAAAAACAGCCATGTTTGGGGCAATTTCTATATTTTTATATACAAGTGCATACACGCCACTAAAATCGGTCACACCTTTAGTTGTATTTGTAGGTGCAATACCAGGAGCCATCCCTTTCATGTTAGGATGGGTAGCTGCAACTGGAAAATTTGGTATTGAACCAGGCATGCTATTTATGATTCAATTCTTTTGGCAATTCCCACATTTTTGGGCAATTGGTTGGTTACAACATGACGAATACAAAAAAGCAGGTTTCAACATGTTACCTACAGGAGAGAAAAACAAAAAAGCCTCACTACAAATTATATTATATACCATTTGGATGATTATCGTCTCTGTTTTTCCAGTTTTAAAATTAACAGGAAGTTTATATTTATCACCTATCGCAGCCGTAATTGTTTTACTTTCAGGAATTATGATGTTGTATTACGGCATTTTATTACATAAAAAACAGACAGATGTTTTGGCCAGAAAACTAATGCTATCAAGTGTTTTTTACATCACATTAATTCAAATTATTTTCGTAATAGATAAATTTTTACATTAAAATTATGGATGCACAAATTAGAAGTAGAACTTCAAAACAAATGATGTATGTTGCTATTATTAGCATGATAATGATGTTTGCAGGCCTAACTAGTGCGTATGTAATTAGCAGTAAAAGGGAAGATTGGATTTCTTTTGAGCTACCACAAGCATTATACATAAGCACCTTAATAATAATACTCAGTAGTATTACATTTATATTAGCAAAAAAAAGTATTCAAAAAGATAACAG
>JAJRPL010000251.1 GCA_024280815.1 Bacteroidota bacterium | reverse complement strand
ACCATGTACAATTAAATAAGGAATGGATAAATTTTTGACTGCTTGTTGTATATTTAATCGTTCTTTATTAGCTATAAAATTTTCATAAAATTGAAAATAATGAGGCATTTGTTGTTTGGTTCTCGAGTTTTCAATATAAGAAACTCCATTTTTTCTCCAAGTTTCTAATACTTCTCCTTCTGGAAATCTACTCCCAAAATCAGAAACTCCTGCCCAAGTAATGAGTTTGGTAATGCGTTTATCTTCACTAGCTTTTAAGGTTATTATTCCTCCACCACGAGAATGACCAATCAAGGTTATTCTTTTTTGATCTATTTCGCTACTAATTGTTGGCTTAGAAAGAACCCAATCTATTACTGATTGTAAATCGTCTAACTCTTTGGTGTAATTATTATTACCAAAAGCTTCTAAATCAGGAAAATCAATTGGATTATCTACTGTACCACCATTATGTGAAAAGTTAAATTTCACAAAAAAAATATTTTGATTTGCAAATTGTTCAGCTATTAGGTTCCAACAGCCCCAATCTTTATAACCTTTGTAACCATGTGCAAAAACCACAATAGGTTTAGGTTTTAGGCTTTGTTTGTAAAACAGATCTACCAATATTGGTTTGTCATGTTTGCCTTCAATAATTATATTCTTTGTGATTACCATGGTGTAAAAGGTGAGTCTTTCTCTTTAAAAGAGGTGTTGTTGTCAAAAATTTCTAAAATTAACCGTTTTAGCTCATCTGTAAAATTATTAAGGTCTTCTTTAGAAGTTGTAGAATTGTTTACTTTTAGAAATCCTGATTTTAAGTTCTTGAATGAAATGATTCCACTTTCTAACGGATGAACATCCAAATCTATACTATTTGATTCTGTATACAATAAGGCATAAAACAATACTTGAAAACTTTTGTTGTGTTTTTTGTAATCTGTTGTTAGTGAATCCCAATCCTTAATATTGAGGTCTTTTTGTTCTACTTTTCCTGTTTTATAATCAATTATTCTTGTAATACCATCTAACTCGTCTATCCTGTCAACTTCTCCTATAAATTTCACAGGAAACTCTAATCCTTCAATAGTTAATATGATTTCTAAAGGCTCTTCTAAAGCTACTATTTTTATTTTAAACCCTTGTTTTAACACCTCTAATTCATGATTTAAAAAATTAGATACAAATTGCTGAGCTACATTATACACCAATAAATTTTTACCTGTAGTTATATTGCCATTATTAAATTCTATTTCAAACCATTTTTTTACTTCTATTGAAATAGAACCTTTCATTTCAATAATAAACTCTTTTGTGAGATACTTACCAATATACGGCTTATAAAAAGCTTCTAAGGTTTTATGGATAATTGTACCCAAGGTATTAGCGGCAATGGTTTCTTCTACTTCTTCAATTTCTTTTATTCTAATTATTTTCTGTTTGTAAAACGCTAAAGGATTTAAGATATAGTTGTTTAATGTTGAAGCTGAAAATCCTTTTTCGGCTAAAGTCTTAAGCTCTTTAGTTACAATTTCATTCTTTGAAATTTCTTTTAATTCATTGTTGGTTTTTTGTACAGTCGGACTTACCACAAATATTTTTACTTCCTTTTCTTTGAAAATTTCTAATTGTGTTAAAAATCTACTTTGCTCACCAGAACCATAACTATCAGATTCAGTGTTATATAGTAAATAAATATTTTCAGCTCGTTGTAACAGCCTAAAAAAATGGTAAGAAAAAATAGCATCTTTTTCTTGATAGGTAGGTAAACCTATTTCTCTTTTAATGTCAAAAGGAATAAATGAGTTGTCAGATTTCCCTGAAGGAAGTATCCCTTCATTTACCGAAGTAATAATCAAATTTTTAAAATCAAGCACTCTAGTTTCAAGTACCCCCATAATTTGTAAACCAGACAGTGGCTCACCTTTAAAGGATAATTTTTCGGTTTTTATAATATTCAAATAGAATTGATGCAGCGTTTTAATATCATTTAGATATCCAAACTTATTATTTAGGTTAGAAAGTTGTTGAAAAACCGTATAAAAACGATAGAGGTATTCTTTTTCAAGTTGATTTGGTTCAGTTTTTTCTAAAATTAAATCAATAAAAGTAAGGCAGTTACCAATGGCAGTATTAGCATTGTTTTGCCAATTATCAAACAAAAAGTGAATAGGCTCAAACTCAGTATTACCATTGGATAATTTAACAAGACTCGATTTAGTTAAATATGTATAATTATTTGAAGCAATTTTATAGACTAAATCATTGACAATAGTACTGTTTTTAAAAATAGATTTTAATGTAAAATGGTTAAGTATATTTAAAATTTCTTTATAATAAAAAGCATCTTTTTTATTGTGAATATGTAATTTAAATAATTGTTCAAAACGGTTTGCTAAGGGAATGTTTTTTAAATCATAACCCATAGTTATATTAACATTTTCAACACTTTGAGGTAAAGAATTTAGAGAGGCGGTTAATAAATTTTCATCAGCTAAAACTAATGCAGTATCTGTAAAATTTTTTGTAGAACTTTTAATTTTATCTAGAATTTCTCCTGTATATTTTAATTGAGAAATATCTTTTGGTGTACCAATAATTTCAATTTTCTTTTTTGATGAAAAGTTATCACTTATCCATGTAAAGGGATTTTTATTAAAATAGTTCCACTTTTTTTCATGCTTTTTAATAAAGGTAGAAGCACTATGATTATTGTTATAGAAGTACTTATCAATATCCCAATAAATGGTCGCTATGTTATTATCTAACAGCTTCTCAAATATTACCTCTTCAGCTTTATTTAAAGCGTTAAAACCCACTAAAACAACCCTTTTGTTGGTATTCTTAATGTAATGTTGAATGTTCTTTGCTGCTTCTCTATATTGCAACCCTTGATAGCCGACATTATTTTCTAGTAAATGTGAATATAGAGCATTATAATAGCCTTCAAATTTTTCATAAAACTGAATCTGATTTAAAATTAAATCAGTTTTTTGCTCACCTTTCAATAGCTCTTCTAATCTTTTAATATCAGTTAAATAAGAAAAAATATAATTAGGTTCAATTAGGTGTCTGTCAATTTCATTAAAATCTTGTATAAGTAATGGAGCCCATTTAGAAAAATCATCAAAATTATCAATTTTTCCTTTTGGAGTTGTTTTTCGGTAGATTGAATAAAACTCAAATATTAATGTAGTTGTGTTTATTGAATTAATGGTTGATAATTCTTCAATAAACTCTTCAATATTGATTATTTCAGGAAGTATTGTAGTTTGATGTAAGGTAGATTTAATTATATTTTTTAAGAAAATACCAGCTCTTTTACTAGGTAAAATAAAAGTAAGATCAGATATATTTTCTAATTTGGATTGTACATCTTTAACAACATGATTTAAAAAACTTTGCATAAAGCAAAGTTACAAATAAAAAAAGCCACGCTAGAAGCGTGGCTTTTAAAAAATTATTAAATTTTTATATTATTTAGCTAAGTTGATTTCAACTCTTCTGTTTTGAGCTCTACCTTTGCTTGTTTTATTACTAGCAATAGGATTGTCTTCACCAAAACCTTTAGAACTTAATCTATTTGTTGGAATTCCTTTACCTATTAAGTAATCTAATACTGCCTTAGCTCTATTTTCAGATAATGTTTGGTTTAATTTATTAGAACCTTGACTATCTGTATGACCATCAATACTGAAGTTTGAATCTTTAAATTCTTTCATAATATCAGCAATTAAGTCTAGCTTTTCAGAAACACCTACTCTGAATGTAGTTTTACCACTATTAAAGTAAATAGCTTTAGCAAATTTATCTAATTTAGCTTTTGCTTCTTCAGTAATCACTTTTTCAGGACAGCCTTGATTAGAAGGCGGACCTACTTCATTCACACAGTTGTCATCTTTGTCAAACACACCATCACCATCTGCATCAGGCCAAGGACAACCTTTGTTCTCAGCAGGGCCAGCAACATCTTTACACTCATCATCTTTGTCATATACGCCATCACCGTCTGCATCAGGACAACCATTGTTTGCAGCAGTACCAGCATCGTTCGGACATTGATCATCTTTATCAGCAACACCATCACCATCAGCATCAGGACAACCGTTTAAAGCAGCTAAACCAGCAACTTCAGGACATGCATCTTCTGAATCTTTAATACCATCACCATCTGTATCAGGACAACCATTGAAAGCTTCAAGACCAAATACTTCAGGACATTCATCATCTTTATCATATACACCATCATTATCTGTATCTTTTCCGCCGAATTTAATAATTAAACCTAAGCATGTTGAAAATGAGGCATTACATTATCTTCATCAAAAGAATGCTTGTAAACTGACTGAAGGTTTAAACCAACAAAATCATTGAACCAAAAGTTAGCACCAACACCTCCATTAGCAGTACCTGCACTATTGTCATCTATAAAGTTGTAACCACCACCAATAGATAGGTAAGGGTCAAACCATTTTTTACTTCTCATAAGAGCATATCTGATGTCTAAATCAACACCAATATATGATAAATCACCACCTGCATTATCACCAATTTTTTCAATTTTGTTTAGCGAACCTGCTAAACCTAAAGAAAAACCATTATCAAGATATTTACCAACTCTAATTCTAGAAATTGAAGGAATTACATTGTAATGATCACCAACATTTACAAATTCATCAAACCAATTTCCCATTCCTGGCTGATTTGTTGGATAAAAATCTACTGCATTTACACCGAAATCAATAGACCAAGGATTGTTTTCGTCTTGTGCATTCATGCTAAAAGCAGTAAACAATACTAAGGCGAATAAAACTTTTTTAAGATGTTTCATTTTAATTATAGTTTATGTTAATTTTAATAGTTTATATTAATTTTAATAGTTTATATTAAAATACAAGTACAAATATACAAATTCTTATATAACTTATAACTTTGTATTCATTTTAATATTGTGAAGCAATTTTTTTAATAAAAAGAAGCTCTATTATCTTGAATATCAGTTTTTTTCTTTAAGGCATTATAAACTCTAGAACTTTTAGATTTATTTAGGTTCCAAACGGTGTTTTTAGAACTGGTATAATTCTCTAAAGGCTTAGGACTATCCTTTTTTAATATTTTAACAGAAAACACACCATTAGTAGAATTAACCCCTTTGTATAGCTTTCCTTCAGGTAAGGCAACTAAAGTAGAGATGAGATCTTCAGACCTGCCTGCACCAGGTAAAATAGGACTTCCTAATGAAACAGCTTTTGAAGATTGTACTGTTGAATTTAGATTTTTGGCAATACTTGGCAAGTCATTACCCATCATTTTATCCTTGATTATTTTAGACTTTTTTTCATTCAATAATTTTGTTCTTATAATAGCTTTTGCAGCACCAAGGTTTAAACCTTTTTCGTTTTTTGCTGTGAGTTTAACTACAGCGTAGCCATTGTCGACATCAAAACGTTTAATCTCATTAAGTTTAGTGTCTTTATTAAAAGCCCAAGTTATTATTTGTCTTTGATTACCTAAAGTAGACACTACTTCATCCATTGCTTTTAGACCAATTGCAGGTTGTATCGTTAATTTTTGTTCTTTAGATAAGTCTTCAAAAGTTTTACCTTCTGCTGCTTGTGATGTAAATGTTTCAGCTTTTTGAAAAATAGCATTTTCTGTATCTTCAGATGGGACTATTTCTCTAGAAAAAGTGGCTAATTGTACACTCTTTTGATGATTTTTTTGTTCTTGAATTTCAATAATATGAAAACCAAATTGTGATTTAACAATACCAATTTCTCCTGTTTTATTTTCAAAAGAAAAATCTCTAAATTCAGGCACCATTCTTTCGTAAGTAAACCAATCTAGATCACCACCTTTTGCACCACTTCCTTTATCAGAAGATAATGTTTTAGCCAAATCAGCAAATTTTGAGTTGTCTTTTTTTACAATAACCAATAAGCTATCTGCCATTTTTTTAGCTTGTTCTTCAGTTTGTGTAATTGAAGGGTCATTCGTTGTGCCTAGATAAGGAATTAAAATATGTCTTGCTTTAACAGAATCGGGCATTTGTTTTACAGCAATCAATTTGGTTAATTTGAAATAGTTGTTATCTTTATAAGGGCCATAAACATCACCTATGTTTAAATTAAAAATAGTATCAGCAATTGATTTGTTAACCTTATCTTTACTTACAAAGTTGTTGTTTAATGGTGTGTCAGACTTATAGTCTCTAAAAAAATCTTCAACATTTTCTGTATTAGCAAAACCAATTACTGTCATATTTGATTTTGCAGCTTTGTTATACTCTTCAGAATCATTAACTAATTTTTGTAAATTAGTTTTAATTACTTGTTCATCTTCAGGGGTTGCTTTAATATCAAACTTCACAAAGCTAATATCTCTAGAGGCTTCAGCCTTATAATCATTGGGATGTTTTTTTGCATAGGCCAATATCTCATCATCAGTTACGGTTAGGGTACTGTCAGAAATAGATGTAAATGGTACATATACATATTCTAAATCAAGTTTAGTATTATTATCGATATAGTGACGCTCTCCTTCTTTTAAGGTAGCTCCTAAACCAGCAGTAATGAGATTGTTATACGTTCTTAATTCTAAACTTTTTTTAATATTATTTTCATAATTACGCCAATTTATCCAAGCTTGTTTGCTTTGTTCATCATCTTGACTAGCATCTTTTATACCGGCTACAAATTCTTTAAATTTATCTTCATCAAAAAGACCTGCTTCATTTTTAAACTCTGGACTATTTGAATATTGTTTAACAATTTCATCCCAAACATCTTTTTCTCCTACAGTAATTCCAGATTTTTCTAATTGAATTTTATAGATTTTTTCACGAAGTAAATTGTCCCAAGCGGCATTCACATTTTGCATCTGACTTCCTCTATTCTGGTTTTGAGCTTTTATTTGGTCAACCAATTTAATGAACTCTTCTCTACTGATGTTTTCTCCATTAACTTCACCAATTGAGTTACTTTGACCGCCAAAACCACCTCCTGTAAAAACATCTCCTATCACAAACGAAAACAGTGCTAATGCTATAACTATAATTAAAAATAATGAGCGTTCTCTAATTTTACCTAAAATTGCCATTTTTTATGTATTTATAAATTTTATTATTACTTAATGTGTTGAATTTAAAAGTGTAAAGTAGATTTTAAATTCAGTTTGCGAAAGTACAATATCCATTCTAATAAAAAAAGGAGATTGCCATTAAATCCCTCATTGAGAGTTTTATTCCCAGAGCCATGCTTGTACCTTTAGCTGAGGAAATTTAATTTTTTTAGAATTTAAACTTCTTTAGCTAAAATTTTGAGATAAATATCTTCAATTTTAGAAGAAGAAACTTTTAAAATGGTAAATTCGAAATTATCTATTACTATAATTTCACCTTGTTAAGGTATATTTTCTGTTGCGTTTACAATTAAACCTCCAATAGTTTCATAAGCATCATCTTTGGGTAGTGTTAAATTGTAGGTCTCATTGATATAATCAACTTCTAAACGAGCAGAAAACTCAAACTCTCTATCGTTTATCTTTTTTTCTAAAAACTCAATAGAGTCATGCTCATCTTCAATATCTCCAAATAATTCCTCAATAATGTCTTCTATAGTAATTAAACCTGATGTACCACCATATTCATCTATAACAATGGCTACACTTTTTTGTTTTTTTATGAGTTCATTTAAAATGTTATTAATCATTATGGTTTCAGGCACAGTTTTGATCGGTAATAAGATAGAACGAATAGTTTTCGGATTCTTAAATAATTCAAAAGCGTGGATGTAACCAATGACATCATCTAATGAATTTTTATAGACAATTATTTTTGAAAGGCCTGTTTCTATAAATAGATTTTTTAAATTCTTAATAGAATCTTTAACATCAATGGCAACAATGTCGGTTCTAGGAATCATAGCTTCCCTCGCTCTTACATTATGAAAGTCTAATGCATTTTGAAATATTTGTATTTCAGAATCAATATCTTCATCAGAAATTTCTAATTGTTCATTAATATAATCGCCCAATTCTGCTTTTGTAAATGCCAATTGAACTTCATCCTCTCTTGTATTGAAAAATACTCGCAATACAAAATTTGAAATAAACATAATGAAATCAGAGATAAAATAAAATATTAAAAAGAAAATATAAGCAGGAATGGCAAATATTTTAAGAGCTTCATTTGCAAAAATTCTAAAAATAGCTTTTGGTAAAAATTCAGCAGTTACTAGTATTATTAGAGTAGATATTAGGGTCTGTATTAATAGAATGAAAAAGTCGTTGGCTAAATAAGGTCTTAGGAAAGGCATTAAAAGTTCACCCATAAAATACCCATAAACTACTAAGGCAATATTATTACCGACCAACATGGTTGTAATAAATTTTGAAGGTTTTTCAGTTAGTTTTGTTATTACTTTAGATAAAAATCCGTCTTTTTTCTTTTCTAATTCAATTTGCATTTTGTTTGCAGAAACAAAAGCTATCTCCATTCCAGAAAAGAATGCTGAAAGTAGTATAGATATTAGGATGATGATGATTTGTATCTCCAAGAGTTTAAATTATTTAGAATTTGTTGATTTACTAGAAAGCAAATTAACAAAAAAAGGATAATATTCTATTATTCTTTAGTGTTTTGATTGTTTCTAGCTTCAATTTTTTTTCTAAAATGTTTTTTAAAAAAATACATAAATACTGCAAGTACAGAAAGTCCTAATGCAAGATAAGCATTAGTACGATTTCCTTCTACATTGAATCTATTAATACCTTCAATCAATAAAAATAAACCAATAACTAGATATCCATATTCAAAAAATCGTCTTAAGTTTTTCATGTGTTTAAATTTTTACTTTTTGTTGCTTTCATTAACATAAACAACACCACTAAAATTCTTCATAGTTACTTTACTAAGATCTTCATTAGATTCAAAACCTACACCTTTTAGGGTGTCTAACTTTGTAATGAGTCTGAAAGGCTTTTCAGTGTAAATATAGTGAGTATTCTGATCCCAGAATAGTTGTTCAGTAAACAACCTGCTTTTTTCTTTATGATTGGTAATAATAACATTACCTTTTATTTCAGATATTTGAGTTTTTGCATAGGTTTTGGTATAATTGGCCGTTAAAGTAACAGAATCACCTAATTTATCATAGGTTATTATTTTTATTCCTTTAGGAAATTCTTGATACGGATGTTCTTCTCTATTACTAAAGTCATGCAATAATGGTGAGATTAGCTTTGTTTTTACATAGCCAGAATCTGTATGGATTAAATATATTTTTTTTGCGATACCAATAGGTAAGTTTTTTTCTGCCAAAAAATCTTGTATTTCTTTAATATCATTTTCACAAGAAAAAAAAAGTACCACTAAAAAGATAGTGGCACTAATTTTAATTTTATAAAAAATTGAATTTAACATCAGTCAAATTTAAGGTACTGTAACTGTTTCACCAATCCAACAACCAATTTTATGTTTACTTCCAGATTTTATTCCTTTAGTGAATAATAATTTTTTAGAAGGGAACTGAGCTGAATAACTTCTAATATATCCATTAGCTTTTGAAGCTATACTTGGGTCTACAGCTTTAGCACGTCTCGCTTTATTTACTGCAGCTACATATACCATTCTTTTACTAACTTCATCAGTACCACAACTGTTTGCACTTTTAGCATACATTCTTGCAATTATTAAATAGGCTTTACCCATATTTGGTCTGTGTTTCAATGCTTTTCGTGCATATCTTACGGCATTTGAACCGTACATAGTTCTAGCAATTCTATACAAGTAATCAGCTTTTTTGTACGGATCTGTTTCTAAATCAATAGCTTTATTTCTATACTCTAACGCTTTTTTCTTTTCGCCTCTTTTCTCTAAAACACCTGCATAGAAAATATATGCTTTTGGAGCAGGATCAGAGTTTACCCAAGCTTCTACCATTTTAGGATACAGAGCATCTTCTGTACATTCTTTAGCAAACAATCTAGATACAGCTCTACGTAACCATTTTGTATCTGCTTTATGAGCTTCAAATCCTTTTTGATATAATGGTATCAATCTTTCACATGTTGCCACTTCACCCAGAATACCATCTAGTACATTTTCTATTTGACCTAAAGCAGTTAAGTTAATACCATTGTTCTTTCTTTTTTTAACCTCTTTAGATGTTAATGATTTTCCTAATGAATCTTTCGCATTAATAACATCCGTTTGTTTTGTCAGTTTATCTATTTTATTGTTTACTCCATCTAAAACATCATCATAAGTATCAAATACTTTTTGAACATTAGAGTCTTTATTTCTATCAGTTACTTCTTGAAAAAATTTCGCTAAATTAACAATACTCATCCCTGTAGGGTCAGCTTTAAAGGCAGTATCTAGTTTTTCAAAAATTTGATCTTTTGAAGCTCCTCTTTTTTCTAAAGAAGTTGCCCAGTCACTGTAAACTTTACCTAAATTTTTAGGATAATGTTGTATACGTTGTGCATAAATTTCATCAATTAATTTTCCAGCAGCAGCTTTATCACCAGTTTCATATTTGTTTTTAGCAATTTTTAAACCGTCTGTATAAACAAATAAAGAAGCTTTTGGGCAGTTGTCAAAACACCATTTCCAATTTTCATAAGCACCGTCAAAGTTCTTAGCTTTTACACTTTCATGAAAAAGGGATAAATTTTGTTTACATTTTTCTGGCTCAGCACCGTACTTATCTTGTCCATAAACAGTACTCATACCTACTAAAAGGAATAATACCATTGCTAATTTTGTAATAGTTTTCATCATTTTTTGGTTTATTAATTAATCTATTTTTTTTTGATGGCTTTTGTTATTGAATTTTTCGTTTGTTAAACCATTTATCATTCAGTGTTAAACCGAGGCGAAAGTTAAAATAATTTTCTTTAATAAGCGAATTATTTATTTCTCCTCGTTTACCTAATTCAAAACCCATGTTTAAATTAGATAATTGTTTGCCAATCGGTAAACCTACTCCAAAAGATATGCCAAAGTCATTTACAGTGGTGTTATCAACCATTAAGCCTGTCTGTTTGTAGTTTAAACCAGCTCTGTAAGTAATACGTTGCCAGTAGCTTGAGATAGAATTAATTTTTGGAATATAAAAACCACCTAACGAAATTCTACTTGCTTTTTCATAAGAAACTTTGGTATTGTTATTCAATACACCATCTGTGAACTCTAAAGGATCATGAAAACTGTACTCTACAGCTGCATACCATTTGTTTAGCTCACCGATACCTACACTTAAAGACGTGTTTAAAGGTTTCTTAATACTGCTTTTAAAAGAATTGTCAATTAAAGTATCTCTTGGACTTATAGCTCCAGTATTTGTGTTTGATAAAGAAAATAACACCTCTCTACCTTCGTTAGATAGACTATTCTTCAGGTTTGCAAGTAAACCAGCCTTTAAAGTCAATTTATCAGTAATTTTAGTTCTATATTGTATTCCTGCTTTGGCTGTAAAACCTTTAACAGTTGAATTCGTTTTATGCATGGTAGCTAATTGCACACCATCTCTTCTATTTAATAAGGTGTTTTCAATATTACCAAAAACATAAGCAGCTTCTAAACCAATACTTATATTTTTAGGCAATTTATAACCTAAACCAAAGAAAACTCTATTAGTACCACCCTCTCCATTAAAATCATTAAGTGATGTTAAATCTCCTTGCGTATTTTTGAATTCTTCTGTTAAAGAATAACCAACTGTAGTGTTTGGTTGTAGCCCGAAAGAAAAACCTGCTTTTGTACCTATGGGGATACCTATAGCAAAATAAGATAAAGATGCTGTTGAAGCATTACCGGTTTCAGTTCCATCATCTATACGTAAAGCCTTATTTTCTACAGCTAAGGTATAAGTGGTGAATTGCATGTGTGCTAAAGAAGCAGGGTTGGTAAAAGAAATTTGATACGTACTGTTAAAAGCAGTACCTATTTGCCCCATGCTTATTTCTTCAACTGTTTTTAGTGTTGTTTCTTCACCAATACCAAAAAATGAATACGGTGAAGTATTATTTTTTTGTGCGAAGCTTTGAATAGATAAAAGGATAAATGATAATCCTATAAGTTTCTTAATCATTCGTTTAGATTGTGTGTCAAAATACTGTTAAGTCCTTCCAATAAAAAATTTGGAGTGGCAAATATGCTACTTTTTAATTTTTTAGCCAAGAAATTTGTGTCTCCTCCTGTTAAAACTACTGTTAAATTTGAATATTTACTATTATATTGACTAATTACACCATCAATTTCATGAATCAAACCATTTAAAACACCAGAATGGATTGAACTTTGTGTGTCGTCACCTATTAACTTATAATTGTCAGGTTCTAAAAGTGGTAAGTTGGCAGTAAATTGATGTAAAGCTTTATATCGTATAGAAATTCCGGGTGAAATGGCTCCTCCTAAGTATTTATTAGAAGTGTTGATAAAATCGTAAGTTATACATGTGCCCGCATCAATAACTAAGGTGTTTTTATTAGGATGTTGACTCGCTGCCGCACTAGCTAAAGCAATTCTATCTACACCAAGTGTAGTTGGTGTTTTATACTGATTTTGAAACGGAACATTCGTTTTTTGATTAAGTTCTAGAAGGGTATCAAAGCTTTTCAGACTCTTTAAAAAATTACTTTTGAATTTGGTTACTGACGAGATGATACAATTTTTTAAAAGATATGTTTCTTGAAGTTTATATATACTAGTATCAATCAGGTCTGAGCTTGTTGTAAATTTTTTAAGCATTACATTTTTCTCAAAAACAGCAATTTTTGTGTAGGTATTACCAATGTCTAGTATTAAATTCATTAGGTTTATTAATCAGCTGTAAAATTAATACATTTTGTTTTGAATAGTATAAAATTTAAATTTATATTTGCAACCGCTTAAAAGCAATGGTACCTTAGCTCAGTTGGTAGAGCAATGGACTGAAAATCCATGTGTCCCTGGTTCGATTCCTGGAGGTACCACAAAAAACCCGACTTTAGTTCGGGTTTTTTTGATTTTAACTATTACCAATGCACCATCTGTACATTTTATTTAGTAAAACATTAGATCGCTTTTATGTTGGTGAGACTGTAAACATTGACGTAAGAATT
>JAJRPL010000250.1 GCA_024280815.1 Bacteroidota bacterium | reverse complement strand
TGAATACGTACTTCTCTAGTTAATCTTCTAACGGTTTCTATATTGTGTGAAACCACTTCAGGTGCAACATCTATAATCCGATCCAAATTTTTATGAATCAATTGAAAGTCAGGGATTAATGTTTCTAAGGTGGTTTTCGGATTAGCTCTGCGTATTGCATTGACGGTTTCTGCCCAAATGATAGAACCACCATCTTTAAGGTCATCTCTATCAACAGAAGTAATTACCGCATGTTTAATTTGCATTAATTTTATGGAACGAGCTACTTTTTCAGGTTCTTCCCAATCCACCGTTTCAGGTCTTCCCGTTTTAACACCACACAACCCGCAAGAGCGAGTGCAAACATTACCTAAAATCATAAATGTAGCTGTGCCTTCACCCCAGCATTCACCCATGTTAGGACAACTACCACTCGTACAAATAGTGTTTAAATTGTATTTCTCAACTACATTTCTTAACTCTGTGTATTTTTTGCCAACAGGAAGTTTTACACGAATCCATTTTGGCTTTTTTAATGGTAAAATAACTGACTTTTCAGACATATTCTATAATAATATTGAATTGCAAAGTTACGAAGTTAGACGATATAAAAATTTTAAAATGAAGGAAAAGTATTTTAGGGTTTGTATATAACTAAAATGCAGTAAATACGCTACCCTTTATATTCTGTTCTTTTGAAAATTTAGGTATCTTTTTTCTCTTCTCTAAGTTCTCTTCTCTAATTTTTTACTATAAATTTAAAAGGTACCAAATGCTAAACCCAACCAAGAAAATAATGCCTAAATAGCTCAATATTTTCATTGCCATGGATGGATGCCACTCTTTGGGAGTATGCTTACTTGTAATGAGTATAAAGTTGGCAATAGCATAAAAAGGTGCTGTTAAAAAGGATAGTATGGTTGCTATTTTTACCATTTGTATCATATTAGATGTAAAAAAGGATAGAATAATAATGGTACCGATAGCCAATAGAATTATCCAAATAAAATAATATTTTTTAGAGGTTTTCTTGAATAATAATTCTGTTGTTTTTGCCATAGCTCTAGGCGAAGCATCTAAGGTAGTTAAGGTAGTACTAAACATGGTCGTAAAAGCTGCAATGGCAACAAATATAGAAAATTGACTCCCTAAATTTTCTGTGTATAAGCTAATAATCTGCTGTGCAAAAACACCTGGTTTGTTACTAAACTCACTTCCTGAATTAAACATAACTAACGCTCCTAAGGCTAGAAAACAAATAGCTAAAAAGATGGTACTCATATAACCAATATTGAAATCGAAAATAGCTTGTTTAGTGTCAAATTTGTCATCATTATTTTTCCTTTTTTCAATAGCCCAAAGTGAATGCCAAGCAGAAATATCTAAAGGTGCAGGCATCCATCCTAAAAAGGCAATTAAAAAGCCTATTTCTAGTGTTCCTTTAGGGAATACTTGTTGAAAATCATAGGTTTTTGTTGTGTTAAACAAAGCTACACCAACAGCTATGATTGTACTTAAAGTTAGTACGACAATAATAACTTTTATTAAATTATCTAACAGTTTGTATTTGCCAATAATTAAAATGCTAAAAGAAATGATGGTAATAAGAATACTCCAATTGGTAATGCTTTCTGTAATTCCAAAAAGGGTTATTGCTAAACCAGCTGTAACTATGGTTACAGCGGCTTGTATGGTAAACATGGTTGCAAAAGTGAGAATGTAATAAATGATTAATACACCTTTTCCTAATTTTTTATAGCCGTCGATCAAACTTTCGCCAGTGGCAGTTGCGTAGCGTGGTCCGTATTGAAAGAAAGGATATTTAAAAATATTGACAAGTAAAACAGCCCATAAAAGTCCGAATCCGAAATCTGCACCAGCACGCGTAGATTGTACCAAATGTGATACTCCTATTGCGGCACCAGCAAAAAGTAAACCAGGACCGAGTTGTTTAAACCAATTTTTTTTCACGTCATAAAATTATATGCCGTGAAAATACTAAAAAAATTATGACTTTGCAGTATTAATGATTTCAGCCAATAATTTTTTTGCTCTGAGTAGCTTTACTTTAATATTATTCATGGGTTCGTTAAGTTCTTTAGCCATTTCTTTATAACTCATTTCTTGAAAAAATCGAAGATTTATCATTTCTTGATAGTGAGGTTTCAGCTGTTTGATATAAGCTAATAATTGAGCTAAATTTTGTTCTATAATTAATTGATCTACTGGTGTAGGTTCAACATCTTCTATTTTATAAATTTCAGAAGCCTCTTTGTGTAGTGAGACTGTTTCTGTTTTTTTTTTTCGATATTGATCTATAAATAAATTATTTGCAATAGATATTAGCCATGTTTTAAATTCATAATCATCATTAAAGGAGTTGAGCTTGTCAAAGGCTTTTGCAAAAGTTCTTATGGTTAAATCTTCAGTTTCATTTTCATTGTTGTTTTTTTTAAGGATAAAACGATAGATATCTTTCCAAAATAGATTTAATAAAAAGGTATAAGACATTTCGTCACCTTTCTTGGCTTTATTTATACTATCAATTATGTTTTTTGTTTTTTTTACCAAGACTTGGGTTTTGCAATTAAATTGTTAATGTAAAGCGTAATTTGAATGAATACCAGTAGTATGTCTAACACAGGAAGCCATAAAAACAACTCTTTTTCATTTAATTTTCTAGTAATTTTCCCTAAAATAACATACTGAAATAGTAGACGTACTACTATCAAAATAATTACGAGTTGCCAATTAAACGATAAAATCAGTAATAATATTGCTAAGACCCAAAACAGCAATTGTGAACCGTAATATAAACCTAATAAAAATTTATGGATAGGCTTGTAATAATTTGCAGTAGTAATGTGCCTTCTTTTTTGCTTGTACCAATTTTTAAAAGTAGTATGAGGTTTTGAAATTGTAAAACTATTTTTGGTAAAACAGATTTCAGTATTTTCTTGTGTAGCCATTTGATTGATAAATAAATCATCATCACCAGATTGGATGTGTTTATGATTTTCTAATCCGTTTGCTTTGATGAATACTTCTTTTTTGTAGGCTAAATTTCTGCCTACTCCCATATAAGGGATTCCTATTTTTGCATAAGAAAAATACTGAGTAGCAGTAAGTAAAGTTTCAAACCTAATGAGTTTATTGAGTAATGAGTTTTTAATTTTTTGATATGCACCATAGCCTAAAATGATGGTTTTTTGATTGGAAAAGTTAGAAGAAATTTCATTAAGCCAATCTTTAGAAACTGGTATGCAATCAGCATCTGTAAAGATGAGATAATCATTTTTTGCAGTTGTGATACCTTTTGTAATAGCATTTTTTTTATTGCCTGAATAGGTTGAAGTATTTTCAATATCTACAATGGTCAAGTGTGAGTGTTTTTTTTGAAATTTTTCAAGTATAGTTAAAGTATTATCGGTAGAAGCATCATTAACGATTATAACTTCAAAACTATGATGATTTTGAGTAAGGATGCTCTCTAAATTTTCTTTTAAATTCTCAGCTTCGTTTTTTGCACAGATAATTACGGAAACTTTATGTTTAATCGGTAAGGTTTTTTGAGGTAAAGCAAAAGAAAACCTACTAAATAATAAGAAAAAAACAATTTGAAAGACGATAACTAAAGTAAAAATTGCATATAAAATGGTTAGCATTTAGCTAAAGTAAGTATTTTAATGTTGAGGTTCTTTACAAGTATCAAATTGATCGGGTGTTTTACCACAAAAACCGCAAGATTCGCCTTCTTTATTTAAAAACGGACTCTGACTAGCACAGGTACCTGCAAATTTACCATCTTTTTTTGCCCATATTTTAATTGCAATGCCAGCAACTGCTATACCTAATAAAGCTAAAGTTAATAATAAGAGTTTCATATACTTATGTTAAGTATGCAAAGATATAAAATTATTTGAATTCTTAATGTCTACAATTAATGAATGTATAAAACAAAAAAACTCTAAATCGTTAGATTTAGAGTTTTTTGCTTTTAGTATATATAACTGTTATTTCTTGGTAAAAGATAAATTTGTGGTAAATGTTTCCACCACTACAGTATTACCTGCTTCAACAGTAGTTTCTGTGTCACGCTTCAGTTTTAAAGTGGTCTCAGATAATTCTACAATAGTAAAAACTTCATCATCCTCACCATTTTTAATAGTCAATTTATCACCTTCGATTGTCCAATTTCCAGAAAACTTGAATGGTAATGCAGCCTCTGATTCTTCAGTAGTCTCTCCAATAGTTGTAGTCGTAACTAATACGTATGTCCCAGAACTCTCTAAAGTATTAGGATGTGTGAACTTAGTAAAAGTATCCGTAAAAGTTTTACCATTAACTGAAATTGTCGTTTCAAAAGGGTCTTCAGTTCCCACGGTAGTAGTTTCCACCCCATCTGATTTATACGCATTGAGCTCCCAATTTCCAATAATTTTTTCACTATTAGTAGGTACGTGAACATCATCATCTTTACTACAAGAGATTAAAACTGATGTTAAAGTTAAGATTAAGAATAAGTTTTTAAATAATTTCATTTTGTTTAATTTTTATAGTTATGTATTTACTAACGCTCGGTTATTGATTTTATTTGAAAAATAAGAGAAAATTAACATTTATTTAAATGGGCAAAATAAATTAAGGATTACTAGGTCCTTAATGCTTTATTTAATGGTTTTAGAGTAAGAATTATACCAATTTAAAATTATAATGTCGCATAATAATGTTTCTTTTTCACTATGTTTTTATGAAAATTATTTACCATAACTAAGGCTATGCTAAAGAATTTTTTCTTCAATCTATCAAAAAATAATTCATTATTATTTTACGACATCACAAATTTAAATTGGTATTAGAGCTTATTTTTAATAGACATGTGTATAAGGCTTCATAAGAGATAGTCATTATCAGGTCATTAGGATAATCTAACTTTATTTTGCCTTACAATCACTTAAAAGTCCTCGATATACATATTTTTATAAATTATATTGAAAAATATAGCACATCTAAACTAACTAATAAGTATATAGAGAGTAAATTGAAAGTTAGAGCCACAACACGAAATTGGAAAACAGTTACAAAATTAGTTGAGATTATAGCTGACTTAACCCGCATTATTCATAGTGCAAATAAATCAAGAAATATTTTTTTTAAAATTTTGAAATACAGAAATGTCAAAAAACATCATAACTGTTTTAGACTAATTTTGTAAAAACAGAAGCATTTTATTGCTGTTTATGGGT
>JAJRPL010000249.1 GCA_024280815.1 Bacteroidota bacterium | reverse complement strand
ACTTACTGTACCTGAACCTGATGATACGTTTATTATTTTAGACTTTTTAGTTACCCAAGGACTCTTTTCTGCAAAATACATCACTATTCTTCTATCGGTTGAAGCTGTATAGCTTGCGGTTATTGTCACTTCTTGCCCTTCGCTTAACGTATCTGGACCTGAAATAGAAACTATAGTATCTGTTCCAGTATTATCTAACGACAAGGTTACTGTACTACTAGTTACTGAACCATCTGCATTACTCACAACTACATGATAATCTCCAACATCAGTTGT
Organism: Bacteroidota bacterium; assembly: GCA_024280815.1. Classification (GTDB taxonomy): domain Bacteria; phylum Bacteroidota; class Bacteroidia; order Flavobacteriales; family Flavobacteriaceae; genus Aureibaculum. The sequence goes on along the minus strand of JAJRPL010000249.1, from coordinate 3,256 downwards.
GCTAACTGAATTGAGAGTTAACGTATTACTTGTTGCTCCACTAATGGCTGTAGTTTCTTTAAACCATTGGTAGTTCAACGCATTACCAGATGCTGTTACTGTAAATGTGGCATTACTACCCGCAGTTACTGACACATTACTGGGTTGTGATGTAATAGCTGGTGCAGTTCCAGAATCTGTACCATCTGTTAATTTTACAGAAGCAAATTCTCTTGGATCTTTCCATGAATCATTAATTTCAGTATGCCATGCCTTCTTTTCATTAGCTCCTACAGAACCGGGCACATCATTATCAAGAATCATAATGTCAAAACCTATAAAGTTTCCGTTTTGAGCAGTTATATCTATGTTGCTCCATGGTATAGCCAATTCCATAATATAACCGTTGGCAGTATTTGTTTGACCTACGCTAATCCCTGCTGTTGGCTTACCTCCAGAAAAGGCATGAATATCGCCTCCCCAATTGTATACATATTGTGCATCATTATTATATGTTTCAGTATATGCATTATCATCATTAAAATAAACTTCAATACCATCAAAATTATATTTTTCTGGGTTAGTACCCGTAGCGTCTTTTACCTTAATATCATCTGTAACTTGCACTAAAATATACACTTTTGTGGCATCCCAAGCAATTTTAAAATTTCCTGAAAGATCTGCATTACCAGAAGTTGTACCTTTATTCGCTTTAGCAATATCTTGTGCAGGAATAGCATTCCACATTGCATCTATTGTACCATCGATAGCTGGAACAGTAGTCGCCTTAGCAATATCAAGATGATGATTGGTAACAGTTAGTGTAGCGGCAGTACTTGTGTTGGTTCCAAATGAATTCGTAGCACTTGCTTTATATTGTGTACCATTATCTGACAAACTACCCCTTTCTGTCGTGTATTTACTTCGAGTTTCACCATTGATAACTGTATTGTTCTTAAACCATGTATAGCTTTGTACGGGGGCTAAAGCAGCAATAGAAAATGAAACATCTGTAACTCCATTTGGTATAGTAATACTTTCAGGATGCTTAAAAATTTTAGGAGGTATATTGCCTGCATTGTTATTGTTATTGGCATCTATCCAATCTAACAATGCTCTAGCTTTTGGTGCCTCTGATAGTGGTTGCCCGACATAATCTACCGCTCCAAAAATATTATTTTTGTCAGCTCCAAAGACATAAGAATAATGTGTGAAAACCGTATAATAAGGTGCCAACTGATCTAAATAATATAAATAGGTATTGTAAATTCCTTTATCTAAACTATAAGTATTTCTTAATCCATTATGCATATGAATACCTCCTTCATAGGTTGTTAAAGCAATATTTTCTGGATTCCAAATATCATAATGTTGTTGGGTTAATTCAATTTTCTCATCTACACTTTGTTTCATTCTTGTATATCCATCTTCACCTTCTACACCTGCTAAATCAAAATAAGGCGCTAGTGCATAAAAATCTGGCATAACACCATCTGGATTAATTCGCACACCACCCGCATAGACAGTAGTCTCTTTTAAAGCGTTTCTATGATTTTGAGATACATTTATTGAACCTAATTGCCCAGCAAGTACAGTAATTATTCTGCCTTGATCTGCAGCAAACTCTTCTTTAAACCATTTAAAAACTCGTAATGTTTTATATACCATATACTTATGACTTGCCAAAGCCTCACTACCAAATCCTAAACTTTCACCCTTAATGGTGTAACTATCAAGTACTGGAAAACCAGGATTCCATGTTTCGTTACTATTCTCAACATATACCTTTAGTGTTGACTTTAAATTATTTTTAATCAATAATGCCAATTGTCTTACAAAATTTTCATTGGCTTCTGCAGGTACATTTATCCACATATTCCTATTGGTAATATTACATAAATATATTGCCCATTCATAAGACATTACATCGGTGTTGATAATTTCATATGTACCATGATAAGGCACTCTTTGGTTAGGATTATTAGCCTGTATTCTATCTCTCCAATTTACTATTTTATTAAAATTTGTACCCGTAATATCCATAAAACGGATATGATTGAATTTCTTTATCTCATTGATAAATGTTTGGCTAAAGGGTCCATCAGCAGAACTATTAGATCGCCAATTGCCCGCAAAAACATTTGAAGTTGATGCCTTAAAGATTCCTGCAGCGTTATTATTTTTATAAGAAAGCCCTATACCAGTACCTATCTCAATCCTTCTAATTGCTTCAGGATAGGATCCTGCTGTATTTATCGAACTTGTATTACTTACAGATTTATTGCCATAGGCGTCTACTGCTTTTACCTGTACAGTATAACTACTCCCTTTTGAGAGTCCATAAACAGTTGACGAGTTGGTATTGCTTGTTTGCCACAGCGTACCATTTATAAAAATTTCATAAAATAGTAAGCCAACACCATTATCGGTTGAAGCATTCCAATTAACATCAGCAGCTACAGCAGTTGTAACACCAACAGAAAGTCCAGAAGGTGCACTCGGTGCTTGCGTATCAACACCTCCAGGTAAATTATTGTTAAAGTTATCAGTAAAATCTCGTTCTGAACCGGCAAAATCATTAAACTCTAATGTAGGTGAAGTATAAAGTGATGTCCAGTTAGAACCATCATTTGAGCCTTCACAATGAAAATTAGAAATTGTACCATGAATGACACTTACTAAAATTCCTGTAGGATAAATAGGTGCTTTTTTAAACTCTAAAGTAAACGTTGCTGGTAAATTATTACCAATTAAAATTCCATCTTTTACATTATGTTTTGAGAGGTATGACGCAAAATCATCATCTTCAAATACTTTATAAGCTGAGGCTACGAAATTTTTAAAAGATGCCGTTAGATAAACTTCATTATTCTCAGATTCTTTTGATTCTGTACCTTCAATATATGATTTCAAATCTGTAAGTGGAAATTCTTTAGTTCCCATTTTCCATCTAATTTTATCAATATGAACACTTGGGTTTGCAATAGTTCCATTATTATCATCTAATTGATCTATTGTCAATCGCAAATACTTATATGATTGTTGTGCTGTAGTAAATTGTACACTCCAAATAAACAGGAAGAATAGTAGTGCAATTTTTAAATGTAATGTTTTTTTCATGGTGATTAGATTTAGTTAATCAATCCCGTCCTAAATAAATTTTAGAACAAAACAAAAGTATTGATTTTACTACAATCCATCTTAAAAAATCAACAAAAGTCAAAAAGAACCCCTTGTTTGATTTTATTTGGAGGTTTTTCTTTCTTTAAAAAGGGTT
>JAJRPL010000248.1 GCA_024280815.1 Bacteroidota bacterium | reverse complement strand
CATCAAACTGTGTCATTCTGTCATATTACAAGGTGTGTTTGTAGGCGTGCCGAACGATTGGCCGTTCATTTACACCAAAAAGAACCTGTAAATGAAATTATTCTAAGCTATTTAAATAGACTTTCTGACTATCTTTTTGTGTTGGCACGAAAGTTGACTATTGATAATCAAGCAAAAGAAATCCCATGGCTTCCTAATGAGAAAAATTAGTCAGCGGATTTACCATAATAAAAGTAAAAAACTCACGTTCTTTTATGTATAAAATAATACATGAAAAAATTTGCTTTTTTGATTAAAAAAATTACTTTTGCAAAAACACAAAATTATTAGAATACTATGTATTGGACATTAGAATTAGCATCGCATTTAAGTGATGCTCCATGGCCAGCCACCAAAGATGAATTAGTCGATTATGCTATCAGAACGGGTGCACCACTTGAAGTTGTAGAGAATTTACAAGCAATTGAGGATGAAGGAGATTCATACGACTCTATTCAAGAAATTTGGCCCGACTACCCAACGGATGAAGATTTCCTTTGGAATGAGGATGAATATTAAACGATTAAAAGTCTCTTCAGAGACTTTTTTTTTGGTTATAACTCACCTTTTATATAAAATTTAACAACAGCTAAACATACAAATTTTGTATATTTGCATGTTACATTATAATAAGCTTAAAATCAATTATGAGTATATTAAATTCAGTATTAAAAATATTTGTTGGCGATAAAAACAAAAAAGACCTAAAGCTTTTACAGCCAATTATAAATGATGTTAGAGCATTTGATTCTGAAATGGAAAGCCTATCTTTAGATGCGTTAAGAAATAAAACTGTAGAATTCAAACAAAAAATAGCAACTGCTAGAAAATCATTTGATGATACTATTTCTGACTTGACTATTGAAATTGAAACAGCACATATAGACCGTAAAGAAGAGATCTATAAAGAAATTGATCTCCTTAAAGAAGAAGCTTATAAAGCTTCTGAGGCTACACTTCAAGAAATTCAACCAGAAGCCTTTGCTGTGGTTAAAGAAACGGCAAAACGATTTACCAATAACACCAGTTTAAAAGTAAAAGCGACACCATTTGACAGAGAAATTTCAGCGACTAAAAACAATGTAATTTTAGATGGTGAATATGCCATTTGGAACAATTCTTGGGACGCAGCTGGCAAACCAATTACTTGGGATATGGTACATTATGATGTCCAATTAATCGGTGGTTCTGTACTACATCAAGGTAAAATTGCAGAGATGATGACAGGAGAAGGAAAAACCTTAGTGGCAACTTTACCAATATACCTTAATGCATTGACAGGCAACGGAGTGCATGTAGTTACTGTAAATGATTATTTAGCCAAACGTGATGCAGCCTGGATGGGACCAATCTTTGAATTTCATGGATTAAGTATTGACTGTGTTGATTACCACCCCTCAAATTCTGATGCTCGTAGAAAAGCATATAATGCTGATATCACTTACGGAACCAATAATGAATTTGGTTTTGATTATTTACGTGATAACATGTCACATTCTCCTAAAGACTTAGTACAACGTCCTCATAATTTTGCAATTATTGATGAAGTCGATTCTGTTTTAATTGATGATGCTAGAACTCCTTTGATAATTTCTGGGGCTACTCCTCAAGGAGATCGTCATGAATTTAATGAACTAAAACCTAAAGTTGACAGTATTGTAAACAAACAACGTACTTTCTTAACAGGTGTATTAGCTGATGCAAAAAAAATGATTGCTGAAGGTAACACTAAAGATGGTGCATTTCATTTGTTAAGAGTTTTTAGAGGTTTGCCAAAAAATAAAGCATTGATAAAATTCTTGAGTCAAGAAGGTATCAAACAGTTACTACAAAAAACTGAGAATTTTTATATGCAGGACAACAATCGTGAAATGCCAAAAATTGATGAGGCTTTATATTTTGTGATTGATGAAAAAAATAATTCTATTGAACTGACTGATAAAGGAATAGAGCATCTTTCTGGAAACAAAGAAAAAGGAGATGACTTTTTTGTACTCCCTGATATTGGTATTGAAATTGCTAGAATTGAAAATGAAGATAATGAACCTGAAGATAAAGCGAATGCGAAAGAAGAATTATTTAGAGATTTTAGCATTAAAAGTGAACGTATTCACACCTTAAATCAATTATTAAAAGCTTATACTTTATTTGAAAAAGATGTTGAATATGTATTGATGGATGATAAAATTAAAATTGTTGATGAACAAACGGGTCGTATTATGGATGGGAGACGTTATTCTGACGGGTTACATCAAGCCATTGAAGCCAAAGAAAATGTAAAAATTGAAGATGCTACACAGACGTATGCTACGGTTACCTTACAGAATTACTTTAGAATGTACAATAAGCTTTCTGGAATGACAGGTACTGCGGTTACTGAAGCAGGTGAATTTTGGGAAATCTACAAACTAGATGTTGTTGAAATCCCAACAAACATGCCATTAATCCGTAAAGATAGAGAAGATTTAATCTACAAAACTAAACGTGAAAAATACAATGCAGTTATTGATGAAATTGTAAAATTAGTTGCTGATAAACGCCCTATTTTAGTAGGTACAACTTCTGTT
>JAJRPL010000009.1 GCA_024280815.1 Bacteroidota bacterium | reverse complement strand
TTTTGATGGAGAACAAGGTTTTGAAATTGTAGTAAGTAATGATTCTTATGAATATAATCCTGAAGGGATTTTTAAAGCTATTTTATATCATATCACAGAAGATTTCTATCGTTATGACACGACACTTAGAATTTCAAATTACGCTGAAGACAACCCTTTTGTAGAGCCTGTAATTTTACATCGTAATTTTGATAATGGCTATGGAGTTTTTACGTTGGTAAATAAATCAGAATTGATATTTAATAATTAAGAGAAGAAATAATAACAAAAAACCTCGAATTTAACATTCGAGGTTTTTTTAGTTTATGAAATTTAAAAAGATTATTTTTTAAACTTAGCATATTTAGTTTTAAACTTGTCAATACGTCCTGCAGCATCAATTAGTTTAACTTTACCAGTATAGTATGGATGCGACGTTCTTGAAATCTCTAATTTTATTAAAGGATATTCAACACCATCAACTTCTAAAGTTTCTTTTGCATCTGCAGTAGATTTTGTTAAAAACACATCATTGTTAGACATATCTTTAAATGCTACCATTCTATAATTTTCAGGATGAATTCCTTTTCTCATCTTTAGTGATTTTAAATTATTATAATAAATAGCCAATTAATTGTAAAAAAAATCTACTCAGCTATTTTGAGAGTGCAAATTTAATACTATTTTTGAAAACTCAAACAATATCTTTACTATTTTATATGAAAAATTTAAAAATAATTTTCAGTTTAGTTCTAATTGCTGTTTTTTTAAGCTCTTGTGGCAATGTATACAAGCTAAAATTAAATTCTCCGAAGCAAATTAAAGGGAGTCAGAAATTTTCTGTAACAGTTGAAGAGCAAGGACAGAAACCTATTGATTCTATCCGTTATTACTTAGACGGTAATAAGTTAAGTTCTAATAAAGATATTGACGTTTCTGAAATGAGATTGGGGACTCATGCCATATCAGCAACTGTTTTTTATGGCGAAAAACAAAAAAAACTGACCAATACAATCATTCTTTTAGCAGATAAGTCACCTGAAATATATTCATATACCATTGTTAATGAATACCCACATGATGAAAAAGCTTTTACCCAAGGGTTGGAATACCACAACGGATTTTTATATGAAAGTACTGGGCAAAGAGGTAAATCTACCTTAAGAAAAGTTGAAATTACGACTGGTAAAGTCTTACAAAAAACGGCTATTGATAAAAAGTATTTCGGTGAAGGAATGACTATTTTTAATAACAAAATTTTCATGCTAACATGGCAGAATAAGATTGGGTTTATATATAATCTAGAGACCTTTAAAAAAGAAAAAGATTTTTATTATGCTGAAAGTAAAGAAGGTTGGGGCTTAACACATAATGAAAATAAACTTATTAAATCTGACGGTACCAAAAAAATATGGTTTTTAAATGGAGAAACAGGAAAAGAAGAATCATTCATTGAAGCCTATACAAATGACCGTCTTGTTAAAGAATTGAATGAATTAGAATTCATTAACGGAAAAATTTATGCCAATGTATGGCAACGTAATAGTATTATCATTATCAATCCGAAAACAGGAGCTGTAGAAGGTATTGCAGATTTAAAAGGATTACAAAAAAAATCTGGCCAAAAGGGTAGCGATAAAGTACTAAACGGAATTGCTTATGATGCTGAGAATGACCGTCTTTTTGTAACGGGTAAAAATTGGAATAAACTTTTTGAAATTAAACTTCACAAAAAGCAATAAAAAATAAGCTAACAGGTTATAGTTATATAAGATATTTCATGCGAATACTTTATTCACTTTTCATCATTGTCACAATTATTTTTCTGAGCTCTTGTCGGAAAGATTTCGGAACAATCATAAGTTCTGGTCAGCTTGAATTCTCTGTAGATACTGTATTGTTGAATCGTGTTTTTGACGATATTAGTTCAAGTACACAAAGTTTTAAAGTATATAATAGAAGTGATGATGCTATTTCAATACCAAGTATTGCTTTAGGCAGAGGTGCCAATTCATTTTACAGATTAAATGTTGACGGAATTTCAGGTAAATCTTTTCAAGACATTGAAATACTAGCAAATGATAGTATTTTCATTTTTGTAGAAGCTACGGTTGATTTTAGTCAAGTTACTGATACAGATTTTTTTTATAGAGATTCTGTTGTTTTTCATTCAGGAGCCGAAGAACAAGATGTAGATTTAGAAGCTTTGGTACTTGATGTAAACTTAATTAGACCAGACCGAACCCAACAATCAGATGGAAGTTTTATTTATGAAGCCATTATTTTAGGAGAAACTTCTGAAGGTGATAAGATTGGGGTTCGAGGTACAATGCTAGATGGTAATACTACGTTTACGAATGAAAAACCTTATTTAATTTATGGGTATGTAGGGGTACCCGAAAATGCTACCTTAACTGTCAGTGCAGGGGCAACATTGTACTTTCATGAGAATTCAGGTATTATAGTAGAAAAAAATGCAAGTTTAAAAGTAGAAGGTGAATTTGAAAATGAAGTATTATTTGAAGATGATAGGTTAGAACCTCAATTTGAAGATATTGCTGGGCAATGGGGATTAATATGGTTAAGAAATGGAAGTAAGGACAATAGTATAAGTTATGCTACTATAAAAAATAATTTTATTGGTGTTTTGGTTGATGGTACAGAAAGTAATGATGTAACATTAACAATTAAAAACACACAAATTTACAATACATCTAATTATGGTATCTTAGGTAGAGATGCTCATGTTTTAGGTGAAAATTTGGTGGTTGCTAACAGCGGGCAATCAACATTGGCTTGTACAGAAGGAGGTTCATACAATTTTAAGCATAGCACTTTCGCAAATTATTGGAATAGTGGCTTAAGGCAATTGCCATCGGTTTTGGTTAATAATTTCGTTGCTTACAAAGATGAAAATAATGAGGATGTTATTGAATTACACAACCTAAATGAGGCTAGTTTTACCAGCTGCATTATTGATGGAAATCAAAGTTTAGAGTTTGTACTTGATAAGGTTGAAGGAGCTACCTTCAATTTTAATGTTAAAAATTGTATGTTAAAGTTTGATACAAAAAACACTGAAATATTGAATAATCCTTTATTTGATTTTGAGAATACTAGTCTTTATCAAAATATAATTTTAAATGGGAATACCCATTTTAAAAGAACATTAATGGTTGATGATGAAGTTGAAGAAAAAGATATGTTTAGTATTGGTCAAGAATCAGATGCTATTGGTAAAGCAGATACTAATGCAGCCTTACAAGTGCCTTTTGACATTTTAAATGTAAACAGAACTACAACTCCTGATATTGGTGCCTATCAACATATTACTTTTGAAGAAGAAGATGAGAATTAAATTAGGAAATTAAATTTTATTTGGATGTGCAATAAAAAACCATTTACGTTAGGTAAATGGTTTTTAAATTTTTAAAAATGCAGAAAATAATTATTCTTTTTTTTCTTTATGTTTACCCTTGCAATCAGCTTTCTTTTTACACTCAGCTTTATCTTTACCCTTGCAACATGCTTTACCTTCTTTGGCTTTTAAATCCATTTTACAAACAGGACATTTACCAGCCTCTTTATATGTTTTTTCATGCTCACATTCCATTGGGCATTGATAAACCACATCATTTGACGCTACTTCTGTTTTTATTTCTTCTTTAACAGTTTCTGTACTTTGAGCATTTGAAAATGCTACAAAAAACAAGCCGAATACTACAAATAATACTACTTTTTTCATGTGTTTTTATGTTTTAAATTTTAACAAAAGTAGGTTTTATTTTGACAATAATTGGTGTAATAGACAAAAAAAAGGCTATCTTTAAGTTGTCTAGTCGTAATATCTGATAAAACTTTTTAAAACTAGTATTTCCATAGTTTGGATTTCCTGCTTTATTTATATTATGTTTTTAACAAAAAAAACGGATATAAATAAAAGTATACACTTAAGCGGAGCTTTCATAATAAAACAGATTTTATAATTTAGGTATTTTATTATATCAACCAATTTAATGTAAAACAAATCATATTCATAGTAATTAAAAGGCCTCACAAAGGGAAGGATTGAGGATGGGACTTACATTAACATATCCAACCCAGGGATATCTGGCATTCCGCCTTTTGCAGCAGCAGCCATTTCTGCTTCATTTATTTCATTTGCTTTGTCTAAAGCATTGTTTAGAGCAATGATGAGGTAATCTTCAAGTTCGTCTTTATCCTCAAAAAGACTATCATCAATACTGATATTTCTAATTTCTCTATTGGCAGTCACCGTAACTTTTACTTTACCATTGCCAGATTCACCATCCACTAAAACCGTATTTAAACGTGCTTTGGTTTCTTCTATTTTTTGTTGAGCTTCTTTAAGCTTCTCCATCATACCAGATAAATCTCCAAACATAATTTTAACATTTTATTAAGTACAAATTTAGTACTTTAGATGTTCATAAATAGATATAAAATGAAAAAAATAACCCTTTTTTTGATGATAGTAACCCTTACATTTGTCAGCTCATATTCACAAGATAACATGAAAAAAACAAATGTAACCCCACCTATTGCAAATAAAGTAGCTAAGAAATTAGAGGCTCATGGTGATGTTAGAATAGATAATTATTATTGGATGCGTTTGACTGATGAACAACGGAATGATAAAACACCCGATGAGCATACACAAAAAGTAAAGGATTATTTAAATGCTGAGAATGACTATTTCGATAGTAAAATGGCACATACCAAACAGTTTCGTGAAGATTTATTTCAAGAAATGAAGGCAAGGATAAAAGAAGATGATGAATCAGTACCTTATAAAAAAAACGGTTATTTTTATATTACGCGTTATGAAGTAGGAGGACAATACCCAATCCATTCACGAAAAAAAGAAAATTTAGAAGCCAAAGAAGAGATTATGTTTAATGTCAATGAAATGGCAAAAGGACATGATTATTATTCTTTGGGAGGTGTAAGTGTGAGTCCTGATAATAAAATGGCTTCTTTTGCGGTAGATACGGTAAGTCGTCGTGAATATACCCTGCAATTTAAAAATTTAGAAACAGGAGAAATTTATCCTGATAAAATTGATAATACGACTGGTGGTTCAACTTGGGCAAACGACAATAAAACCGTTTTTTATACCAAAAAAGACCCAGTGACTTTACGTAGTGATAAAATTTTTAAACATGTATTAGGTACCGATGTTTCACAAGATGTAGAAGTATACCATGAAAAGGATGATACCTATGGTACGTTTGTTACTAAAACAAAATCTCAAAAATATATTGTAATAGGATCGTATAGTACTTTAACAAGTGAGTATCAGGTGTTAGATGCTGATAACCCAAATGGAGAATTTAGAGTGATTCAAGCTAGAACTCACGGATTAGAATATAGTGTTTTACATTATAAAGACCATTTTTATATCCTTACCAATAAAGATAAAGCTACCAATTTTAAACTGATGAAAACTCATGAGGATAAGACTGGTTCTGAAAACTGGGTTGATGTGATTCCACATAGAGATGATACCTTATTAGAAGATGTTTCAATTTTTAAAGATTATTTGGTGTTGGAAGAACGTACTAATGGGCTCAATAAAATAAGA
>JAJRPL010000247.1 GCA_024280815.1 Bacteroidota bacterium | reverse complement strand
TTGAAAAGCCTAAATCTGCTATGGCTGAATCATTTAGAGCTTTGCGTTCTAATATCCAATTCTTGTTTAAAAAAGGTGTCAAATCGAAAACCATAGTAATTACTTCTTCTGTAAGTGGGGAAGGGAAAACCTTATGTTCTATTAATATGGCTTCTGTTTTTGCAATGAGTGATAAAAAAACAATATTATTAGGGTTGGATTTAAGGAAGCCAAAACTGCATATTGATTTTAATGTAGGTAATGATGCCGGTATTGTAAATTATTTGATTGGTCAAAAAGACTATACAGAAGTGATTCAACAAACCAAAGTACCAAATTTAGATATTATTACTTCTGGACCAGTACCACCAAACCCTTCAGAATTATTATTGAGTGATCAGATGGAGAGTTTAATGGACTATTTAAAAGAAGAATACGATTACATTATTATTGATACACCTCCTGTCGGTTTAGTTGCCGATGCTATTGAGTTGTTTAAATATTCTGATGCCATCATGTATATTGTAAGACAAAACTATACACAACGTGGCATGCCAAAAATGATTGATGATAAATATAAAAATGAAGAAGTAAAAAACATCAGTTATGTATTGAATGACTTTAAAGTAAAAGATACTTACGGTTACGGTTATGGTTACGGTTATGGTTACGGTTATGGTTACGGTTATGGTGGTTATGGGAAGTACAATAATGGGTACCATACTGATGAAAAAAAATTACCTTGGGTAAAAAGACTATTTAAAAAATAATTTTTTAAGATTTTAGTCGTTTGTCCTTATAAATATAAAATATAGAGTGTATAATAAAGATTGCTAGTTAAATAAAATTAAAGAAAAGAGAATGAAAGAAACAAAGATTGCTATTATTGGTTTAGGTTATGTAGGCCTGCCCTTAGCTGTTGAATTTGCAAAAAAATATCAGGTCGTAGGTTTTGATATCAATACAAAACGTATCAATGAATTAAGGGCTAATAATGATTTTACACTAGAAACATCATCAGAAGATTTAGAAAGTGTAAATGTTAATGCTTTAGAAATATTAAAGGGTGGTTCAACGGGTCTTTGGTTGACGGATAATTTGCAAGATATTGAATTTGCTAATTTCTACGTTGTTACAGTCCCTACACCAGTAGATAAGAGTAATAGACCTGATTTGACTCCGCTATATAAAGCAAGTGAAACAGTAGGTAGTGTATTGGCTAAGGATGATGTTGTTGTGTATGAGTCGACGGTGTTTCCAGGAGCTACAGAAGATGAATGTATTCCTATTTTAGAAAAAGTGTCTGGATTGGTATTTAATAAAGATTTTTATGCAGGATATTCTCCAGAAAGAATAAATCCAGGAGACAAAGAACATACAGTGACTAAAATTTTAAAAATCACTTCAGGTTCTACACCAGAAATTGCTCAATATGTTGATGAAGTTTATAAATCAATTATTGTAGCTGGTACGCATTTAGCTCCTTCTATTAAAGTAGCAGAGGCTGCAAAAGTAATAGAGAACTCACAAAGAGATATCAATATTGCTTTTGTTAATGAATTGGCTAAGATTTTTAGATTAATGGATATTGATACCAATGATGTGCTAGAGGCAGCAGGTACCAAATGGAACTTTTTACCATTTAAACCAGGTTTGGTTGGAGGGCATTGTATAGGGGTGGATCCTTATTATTTAGCTCAAAAAGCAATGGAATTAGGCTATAACCCTGAAATCATTTTGGCAGGAAGACGCTTAAATGATAGTATGGGGCCTTTTGTTTCTCAGGAAACGGTTAAAATGATGATCAAAAAAGGGATTAGCATTAAAGACGCCAATGTGTTGGTATTAGGAATTACCTTTAAAGAAGATTGTCCTGATATTAGAAATTCAAGAGCCATTGATATTGTAAGAGAATTAGAGTCATTTGAAGTAAATGTAGATGTGTTTGATCCTTGGGCTAGTTCCGAAGAAGTGAAACATGAATATGGTATTGATTTGATTGGTGATGAAAAAGATATTAACAAAACATATGACAGTATTATTTTAGCGGTTTCTCATAAAGAATTTTTATCCCTAGATTTAAGTTCTTATGTAGCTGAAAAACATGTGATTTTTGATGTGAAATCAATTTTACCAAAAGACAAAGCTCATAGTAGATTGTAAAAAGTATTCAGTCAGCAGTTGTCAATAGCAGTTGAATATGTTTTTATCATAATCATAACTGTCTATTTTAAGTGAAAAATATACATATAAAGAGAAATTACTGCCAAGAAATTTTATTTTTTCACTGAACACTGAACACTGAACACTGAACACTGAACACTGAACACTGAACACTGAACACTGAACACTGAAGCGTCCGTAGCTTTGGCGAAGGCGGACTGAACATTAAAATATAAAAAAAATGAAAGAAAAAGTATTAATAATAGGGACAGGTTATGTAGGCTTGGTAAGCGGAACATGTTTTGCCGAAATGGGTAACAATGTTGTTTGTATAGATATTGATGAAAAGAAAATAGAAGGGTTAAAAAATGGCGTAATTCCAATTTTTGAACCAGGTTTAAGCCAATTAGTTATCCGTAATTATGAATCTAAAAGTTTAGAGTTTTCAACCAGTCTTGCTAAAGAAATAAATAACGCTTATCTTGTTTTTATAGCAGTTGGTACTCCTATGGGAGATGATGGTTCAGCAGATTTACAATATGTGGTTAAAGTAGCCGAACAAATAGGTCAACTGATGACTAAGCCTTTAATTGTGGTTGATAAATCAACAGTGCCAGTAGGTACCGCTGATTTGGTACGAAAAACGATTCAAGAAGAGTTAGATAAAAGAAAAGTCAATATTGAATTTGATGTAGTTTCAAATCCTGAATTTTTAAAAGAAGGAGATGCCATTAATGACTTTATGAAACCTGATCGTGTTGTTATTGGTGCTGATAGTGATAAGTCTATTAAAGTAATGAAGGAACTGTATAGCCCTTTTTTACAAAGTAATAACCAATTTATTAGTATGGATATCCGTTCTGCTGAGATGACAAAATATGCAGCCAATGCAATGCTAGCAACCAAAATATCTTTTATGAATGAAATTGCAAATATTTGTGAATTGGTGGGTGCAGATGTCAATATGGTAAAAAACGGAATTGGTTCTGATTCTCGTATAGGTTATAGTTTTATCAATCCAGGTAGTGGTTATGGAGGATCCTGTTTCCCAAAAGATGTACAAGCTTTGTATAAAATTGCGATGGAGAATAATTATACACCTGAATTAATAAAATCGGTTGAAACCGTTAATAACAATCAAAAATTAGTCATTGCTAATAAAGTGATTCAACGTTTTGGTGAAGATTTATCTGGAAAGACTTTTGCCATTTGGGGCTTGGCTTTTAAACCAGGTACTGATGATATGCGTGAGGCACCTGCAATTTATATCATTAAAGAGTTGATTAAAAGAGGGGCTAAAATAAATGCTTATGACCCTAAAGCAATAGATGAAGCCAAACACTTTTATTTAAAAGGTATTGATGTTAATTATTGTAATACCAAGTATGATACTTTAGAAAATTCTGACGCATTATTGTTACTTACAGAATGGAAAGAATTTCGTTCACCAAATTTTGATATAATTAAGGATAAGTTAAAAAATCCTATTATCTTTGACGGCAGAAATCAATATAGTGTTTTTAACCTAAAAACTAAAGGTTTCGAATATTTTCAAATAGGGAAAATATAAACGTAACAATTTCCTTCTAGATAAGAACAGGTATATCTTGTCTAATAAAAGTAATAAAAGAAGGAGATTTTCATAAGAAAAAAATAGTATAAACTTAAATGAATAACAATAAAAGTAAAGTATTAGTAACAGGAGCAGCAGGGTTTATTGGTCATCATTTATCAAAATTATTGGTTAAAAGTGGATATGAAGTTGTAGGAATAGATAATATTAATGATTATTACGATCAAAGTTTAAAAAGAGCAAGATTAACTGATTTAGGAATTGATATTTCTAAAATTGAAGACAATACACCTTTAGTTGGTGAAATTACTTTTGTAAAGCTAGACTTGAAAGATGCTTCGGGTATTATGGAGCTATTTAAAAAAGAAAAATTTGATTATGTTGTTAATTTAGCTGCTCAAGCAGGGGTTCGCTATTCATTAGAAAATCCACAAACCTATATAGATAATAATATTACAGGTTTTTTAAACATCTTAGAAGGCTGTAGAAATTACCCAGTAAAACACTTGTTGTATGCCTCTACAAGTTCTATTTATGGGTTAAATGAAAATATTCCTTTTTCTACAAGTGACCACACTGATCATCCTCTGGCAATTTATGCGGCAAGTAAAAAAGCCAATGAAATGATGGCTCATTCATATTCACATTTGTTCAACATACCAAGTACTGGGTTGCGTTTTTTTACAGTATATGGCCCTTGGGGTCGGCCAGATATGGCCATGCATATTTTTGCAAAGGCCATAGTGGAAGATAAAGAATTTGAAGTCTTTAATCATGGTAAAATGAGTAGAGATTTTACCTATGTAGGTGATATTGTTGAAGGTATCAAACGTTTACTACCAAAACCACCAATACCTAATAACCCTAAGTTTGATCCAAATTCACCTGACCCATCCGTGAGTTCGGCACCCTATCATATTTTTAATATTGGTAGTAATAGTCCTGTTGAGTTGATGGATTATGTGAAAGAAATTGAAAATGCATTAGGTAAAAAAGGGAAGATTGTTTTTAAACCTATGCAACCAGGCGATGTGTCAACTACCTATGCCAATGTAGAGAGTTTATTTGATTATATTGACTACAAACCCTCTACACCTCTTAAAGTAGGAGTAAAAGCTTTTATAGATAAATTTTTGGAGTTAGGTAATAATCCATAAAAATTTATCAAAATAAATGTGTAGATAATTTAGGAGAATTGTTAAAATTAAATTAGATGAAAAAAATTGCTTTAATTACCGGAGTTACAGGACAAGATGGAGCTTATTTAAGTGAATTTCTTTTAAAGAAAGGGTATGTTGTACATGGACTAAAACGTAGATCTTCTCTTTTTAATACAGATAGAATTGATCATTTGTATCAAGATCCTCATATAGAAAATCAGAATTTTATATTACATTTTGGTGACATGACAGATAGTACGAATTTAATTCGTATTATTCAAGAAGTTCAACCCAATGAAATTTATAATTTAGCAGCAATGAGTCATGTTCATGTCTCTTTTGATATGCCTGAATATACTGCTAATGCTGATGGGATTGGAACTTTAAGATTGTTAGAAGCAATTCGAATTTTAAAAATGGAAGATAAGGTAAGGATATACCAAGCCTCCACTTCAGAATTATATGGAAAAGTTCAAGAAGTCCCTCAAAACGAAAATACACCTTTTTATCCCCGTAGTCCTTATGCTGTTGCAAAAATGTATGCCTATTGGATAACGGTAAATTATAGGGAGGCTTACAATATATATGCATGTAACGGAATACTTTTTAATCATGAGTCTCCTATAAGAGGAGAAACTTTTGTGACTAGAAAAATTACAAGAGCTGTTTCGAAAATTTCACTAAAATTACAAGATAAATTATATTTAGGAAATTTAGATGCTAAACGTGATTGGGGCCATGCTAAAGATTATGTGAGAATGATGTGGATGTTATTACAACATGATGAACCTCAAGATTGGGTTATTGCTACAGGAAAAACAACTTCAGTCAGAGATTTTGTAAGAATGGCTTTTCAAGAAATAGGAATAGAGTTAGAATTTAAAGGTAAAGGTATTGATGAAAAAGGGTATATCAAAAAATGTTCAAACCCCAATTACCAACTTGAAACCGGCAAGGAAGTAATTGCAATTGATTCTAGATATTTTAGACCAACAGAGGTAGAATTATTAATTGGAGACGCGAGTAAAGCCAAAGAAATATTAGGTTGGGTACCACAATATGATTTACAATCATTAGTTGGAGAAATGATGCAAAGTGATTTGAAACTAATGCTTAAAGATCAGTTTCTAAAAGAAGGTGGACATGATGTTTTAAATTATTATGAATAAAAACTCAAAAATTTATATAGCTGGTCATAATGGACTGGTAGGAAGTGCAATTCTTAAAAATTTAAAATCTAGAGGATTTACTAATTTTTTAACACGAACACGTGCAGAACTTGATTTAATAAATCAAGAAAGTGTGGGTATTTTTTTTAAGAATGAAAAACCAGAATATGTTTTTTAGCAGCAGCAAAAGTTGGTGGTATTGTTGCAAATAATACGTATAGGGGAGAGTTCATTTATGAAAACTTGATGATTCAAAATAATATAATACATCAATCATATTTGAATAAAGTTAAAAAATTACTTTTTTAGGAAGTACATGTATCTATCCTAAAAATTGTGCTCAACCTATGAAGGAAGAGTATTTATTAACAGACACGTTAGAGTATACTAATGAACCGTATGCTATTGCTAAAATTGCAGGAATAAAAATGTGTGAAAGCTATAATATTCAATACAACACTAATTTTATTGCTGTTCAACCAACAAATCTATATGGTCCAAATGATAATTTTGATTTAGAAAAATCACATGTACTCCCTGCATTAATTAGGAAAATTCATTTAGGTAAAGCACTTATAAATAAAGATTGGGATATTATTAGAAAAGATTTAGACAAGTTACCAATAGAAAATATTAATGGATCTAATTCTGAAAATGAAATTTTAGAAGTTTTATCTAAATACGGATTAAAAAGAAAGAGTGAAAAAGAAGAATCAGATATTCAAATAGAAATTTGGGGTTCAGGAAAACCAATGCGTGAATTTTTATGGAGTGAAGATATGGCAGATGCTTGTATACACTTAATGATGAATATTAACTTTAAAGACATTGTTAAATTAGATGACTTGAGATTGAAAAACCAAGAAATACGTAACAGCCATATAAACATAGGCTCTGGTAAAGATATATCAATAAAGCAACTTGCTGAAATGATTAAATCAATTATTGGTTTTAAAGGAGAGTTATATTATAATACAGATAAACCAGATGGTACTTTAAAAAAGTTAACAGATACTACCAAGTTAACTAATTTAAATTGGAAATATACTGTTGAAATTGAAGAAGGAATTGATCGGTTGTATAATTGGTATTTAAAATACCTATAGTAAATCTAAATAATTCATCTACACTCTGCTAAAGGTTTTCGCTTAACCTCTCCAGTCCTGTACCGAGCAAAGCCGAGGTAGAGAGGTTGTAATCGTATTTAGCGAAAAGAGATTCCCGACTGTTTGGGACGGTTTTTGCACCTGAAAGATTAAATCTTGTGCCCAGCTTGATTGGGTATGAAACAAGTAAAACACCTCTATGGCTCTGTCACACTCATATAGCCATCTCGGCAAACAAAGACATAGAGAATGTTTCGTTTCAAGAAATTTTATAGTTTTCTTCTCAATAGAATACGCCTATTTTATGTTAATTAGTTGTTAACTACCTTTTGTTTATACATTGTATTTTTGTGAATTTATCTTCTAAAAGAGCTATATTTGTAATATGCTTTTTTGTAAAATTCAGACATTTTTTAAAATTTAAAATGTGACTGACAGTAGCGAAGCTGTGTTCAGTCTTAATGAATGCATAGAGTTGTTTTAAATAATTAATTTAATGGTTAACATAGTAGTGACTGGTGCAAAAGGTCAATTAGGTTTAGAGCTAAATGAATTAGCTAAAGAAATTAATAATTGTTCTTTTGATTTTACTGATTCTGAATCTCTCAATATTATTTCAGAACCAGATGTAATTAGTTATTTTGAAAATAATAATTATGACTATTGTATTAATTGTGCTGCATATACCGCAGTTGATAAATGTGAAGATGAGAAAGAACAGTCTGAATTGGTAAATTTTAAAGGAGCATCTAATTTAGCAAACGCATGTAAAAAAAATAGTGTTATTTTAATTCATATTTCAACTGATTTTGTGTTTGACGGAAGTAAAAATACACCATATATTGAGGCAGACAAGACAAATCCTATAAGTTCTTATGGCGATTCTAAACTTAAAGGTGAAATGGCAGTTCAAGAAATAC
>JAJRPL010000246.1 GCA_024280815.1 Bacteroidota bacterium | reverse complement strand
TGGCTATAATTAATACGGGTTTTTAGTGCCTTATTCAAAGTGAAGTACCTTGAATAAAGTCCGCAAAATTAAAATTTTTGCTAAGTGTAAGTCCGAAAGTTCAGTTATCTGAAATCCCGCACTAATCATAGCCTAGACGTTATAGCCAATTACAAAAAGAATGAACGAAACGATAGATAATGAAATTCCAAAAGGGAAAATATTTAAAGATAAAGCCTTTTGGGTTGGAACTTTTTTAGGAGGTCCATTAGTAGCAGGATATTTGTTTGCTGAAAATTTCAAAGTATTCGGACAACCAAAAAAAGTAAAACAAACCTGGATTATAGCAATAATTACAACAATTGTTATTTTTAGTGGAGTATTCTTAATGCCTGAAAATATAAATATTCCTAATCAAATTATTCCTATTGCTTATTCTGCAATCGCTATTGGGCTTTTTAAGAAATATCAAGAAGAAAAAGCAAATGAACATATAAAAATTGGTGGTTTAATATATAGTTGGTGGAAAGTCATAGGAGTTTCAATAATTGGTTTATTAATTACAATAATACCAATATTTGCAATTGTTTATACTTCAGATACAATGGAACAAGCAAATATTTCAACTAATCAATATGGACAAACTGTAAAACACGAAATATCTTATGATAAAACAAATATATCCGAAAAGGAAGTAGATAAAATTGCAGATAGTTTTAGAGAAACAGGTTTTTTTGATTTATCAGTTGCTAAGTATGTTTTTGTGGAAAAGAATGGAGAAAAATATGAAATATCAATTTCTGTTATTCAAGGTATGGAGAATGATGTAGAAGCACTTCAACCATTTATTGATTTAAGAACCGTAATGGATAAACTTTTCCCAAACAACAATATTGAATTTAAATTAGTAGTTGATAACCTTGATAATGTAGTAAAAATATTAAAGTAATATTATGAGTTTTAGAGCATCATTTTGTGACCCTTTCAAATCTGAAATAATTGAATTGGGAGAGATAAGAAAAGATAAAATAATGGAACACTTTGAAAGTATTCCTTGGAATGAATATCTTGAAAAAATGAAAACAGCAAAAGATAGTGATATATATTATTCTCCATCATTAGAAATTGAAAATAAAGAAAACAAAAGTGGACTTTCAGTTTCAGCAGTTGATGGAAAGGAATGGTATATATTTTTCAAAAGACCAAAATTAGTTAAGAAGTTTTTTGGCTTATCAGAGAGAATGGATAATAACTATTTGACAGATATAACAGGACAAACAATAGATGATGTAAGAAAATGTTTGAAAGCATTGATAAATAATGACTTGAAATATTTAGAAAACAAAATTAAATAAAAAAAAGGCTATAACAAAGTATATAAATCATTGGGCAATAAGTGATTAAACCAAAATTAATGCTTGTAAATTAAGATAGTAATAAACCGAAAAGAAGTGCTTTTAAACGCCCAACGCTTCATATACAAATCGTTCTATGCAATTTGGACAGATGTAACAAATGTAGTAATATTGTAGTCTTATAAAAAATAACGTATGACATTTTACCATACACAGGAAAACAGAAATATAACTCTTGATGAACCAATTAAATGCACTAAGGATAATGCTTGGTTAGGCGAGGCGTATTATTTTTGGGAGAATGAGGATGATGCTGTTTTTTGGGGAATTAAATTTAAAAACAAGACTGGTAAATATGATATTTACAAAGCAGAAGTAGTATTTGATGATATTCTTGACACTGTATTCAATAGAGATCATTACTTTTTTTGGATTAAGCAAATTGAAAAAGCTGCAAAATATTTTGTAAAAAAAACCGGAACAAAACCAACTTTAAAAGAAATAAATGACTTTTTTACTGACAGAGGAATATGGAAAGAAATAAATGGAATTCTCTTTCAAGATATTTCTGAAAACCCTGTTCATTTTATGGTAAAAGAATTTCAGTATAAGAAAAGAATACAACTGGCGTTATATAATAAAGAAAAAATAGTTAACTTTGCACTCTCTTACACAGGATAGTGTAATTAAATTAAACTAAGATGATTGACTTAAATAAATTAAACAAAAAGATAGATGAACTATTTGAAAGTGAAACTTCTGATAGCTTAACTAAATGGTTGCTAAATAAAAGATTTGGCAATATTAGCATCTTACTTGGAAATGGAAAGTTTGTTAGTATGAAAAGTCAAAAAACACCACTTTTTATTCCTAAGAAAAAAGTTAATTTTAATCAAAAGGATGATAACTCACCTTATACACCACCTGTTAATAGACTTGCTGCATAATGGAAGTTTCTGTACAACCAAAACTAATGTTTCACGGTGTTGATTTCATAAACATCAAATTTGATACAAATCAACAGTATGATAATGAAGCAGGGATTGATTTGAATATTGATCCAAAAGTTTTTTATCCTGAAAATGAAACAAACTTTTTTAAAATATTTATGGAAGTTTCTATTCATTGTGAAAACTTTTTTGATTTAAATCTAGTGGGCATAGGTAATTTTGAGTTTGATAAGGAGTTTGAAAATCTTGAATTAAAAAAAACTTTTATAAATACAAATGCACCTGCAATAATGTTCCCTTATATTAGATCATTTATTACGACTTTAACAACTAACTTAGGAAATGTTACGGGAGCAATAGTAATTCCAACGCAATTTTTTCAAGGCGACTTACCTGAACTTTTGATTGATGAAAATGAATAAAAACTGCATAGAACAATGTATATAAAAAATAGCTAAAAAGCACATATCATATAAGATTTGTGCTTTTTTTTTACATTTGTTTATGATGGAAATTAATAGAATTAATACCGCTACTTTTCATATACTCACCGTTGTAAAACATTTGACGAAAAATTCAACATTGATGAAAGAATTAAAACAAACTAAAAATTTTGTGAAACGTGAATTTAGGTTTACGGACTCAAAATTATTCTATAACGTGTCGAAATTTGGAAACGGAAATGAAATT
>JAJRPL010000245.1 GCA_024280815.1 Bacteroidota bacterium | reverse complement strand
TCTCAACATATTGATCCTGATTTTGATAGGCTTATGCCAAAGATTATTAAAAGGGTAAATAAATTTTTATATCTTACTGAAAAGAACCTTCAAACTTTTGATAAATATGCACTTTCAAATAAAAATAAATTAACTAAGTTATATATAGGATATGAACCAAAATATTCCATAGAACCTATAAATAAAGAGGAATTGGGTATCAGTAAAGAATCATTTATATTTGGTTTGATAGCTAGGGCAATACCTGAAAAAGGTTGGCAAAGATCAATTGATTTGATTATAGAGTTAAGGAAGAAAGGTTATCAATGTGATTTAATTTTATGTGGAGAGAGTGAATATTCGAAGGCATTACAGTTGAAGTATAAAAATTATAAATATATACACTTCATAGGCTATGTAAAAGAAACAGCAGAATGGATAAAAATATTTGATGTTGGATTGCTACCTTCCTTTTTCCCTTCTGAAGCACTACCGAATATTGTTATTGAATATTTGGCTTATGGAAAACCTGTAGTTGCTACAAATATAGGTGAAATTCCACAAATGATTAAATCATCAAATGGTAATGCTGGTAAAATTGTTGGCTATGATAATGTTGAGGAAGCATCTTTAAATGACATGTTAGTATTTGTAGCAAATCTAATGGATAATAAAAAGCAATATAAAACATATCAGCAACGAGCAATATCTGCTTTTGAAGAAAAATTTTCTATGGCAGTATGTGTGGATAAGTATATTAAAATAACTAAGGAATTAAAGGGTGAATAAATGATAAAAAATACAATAAAAAAAGGATTAAACTTGATGAAAACAATAAATAAGGAAGAGGAAGTTTTAAACTTGGAAGCAACACCAATATTTGTTGATTGTATAGGGAGGACTGGTTCTACAATGTTAATGAATCTTTTGGGTACTTCAGAGCAGATTAGATTTGATAAACAATATCCATTTGAAAATAGGATATTTAGCAATTTATTGCAAATTGTTAAGATGTTTCAAGCTGATTTTAATCCAGAATCACCGCATAATTTTATGATTAATAAAGATAAGTTTTTTTCTACAGTAGCTTTTACCAATAACGAGCTTTTTGAGAAGATTGATTTTTCTAAAAAAGCTTTTAAACTTCTTTTTGAGGCTGCTGTCTTAGATGATAATATTACAAATAAATATAACACATTGTTCTATGCAGAAAAAACACCTTTTTCACCTCATATTGAAAATATTTTAGGACAATTTAATAAAAAGCATATCTTTTTATACCGAGATCCAAGAGCAGTAATAGTGTCGTCAAATAAATTTAATAAAAAAAGAGGATTTTTAGATTTTTGGTGGGAAGACGGAGATACTTATTATAGCTATTTACAAAAAAATATGAATTATTTTAGAGAACAATTAGAAAAAGCCATAAAATTTAAGAATAATAATGAGATGTTTGTAGTTAAGTATGAAGATATGATAGAAAAGCCATTTGAAATTTCAGATGAACTCAATGATTGGTTAGGACTTACAGAAAGTAGAATAGATTACAAAAAAGTTTCGCAAATCAAATATCATATGACAAATAATAATTCTAGTGCTAGTGTTGAAGCATGGAAAGATGAGTTAGATAGAAAAAGTTTAGATCTACTAAACAATGAAATCGGTTCATTACTTAAGAAATGCGGCTATGAGTTATACTAAATGGTTATAGGGAATGGACAAATTGCAAATAAGTTTAAGCAAAATGATTTTGAGAATAATATAGTTGTCTTTGCAAGTGGTGTTTCAAATTCAAACTGTACATCTTCTAAAGAATTTAAACGAGAAGAAAATCTTTTGAAAAATGTCTTAAAAAAGAATAAAGATAAAAAAGTTATATACTTTAGTAGTTGTGCATTGTCTGCAAACAACTATGATCTAAATGCTTATTATAAGCATAAACTTTATATGGAGAGTCTTATAAAAAAAGATAGTGATAATTATTATATTTTTAGGATTCCTCAATTATTTGGAGATTTAAAAAGCCATAATACTATCATTAATTTTTTTTACAATTGCTTATTGAATAATACTTCTTTTCACATATATGATGATTCATATAGGTATGTAATAGAATTAAATGATGTATACAAAATAGTTAATTATATTGTATCAACTCAAAGTTCAAAGCTTACATTAGACATAGCTAACCCATATAGATATCAAGTAGTTGAAATAGTAAAGATACTAGAAAAATTATTGTCAAAAAATGCTAATTATACATGTATAAAAAAAAGTGATAAATATACATTAAATCTCAATCACTTCAATCAACTTGTTAATGAAGGTAAATTAGAGATTGAAAATTTAGGACGAGAATATTTATATGTAAAATTAAAAGAAAGTCTTTTAAGGGTAAAAAGATAAGAAAGAGCAGGGTCAAGTATTTACTTTTAACTAAAAGATGCTATAATCATCTCTAGTTTATATGTTAAGGGAAAGAGTTAATGGCAAGAAAACCAAGAATAGAAAAAGTAGGTTTTTATCATGTTCTTAATCGTGGTGTAGAGAGAAGAGATATCTTTTTAAATG
>JAJRPL010000244.1 GCA_024280815.1 Bacteroidota bacterium | reverse complement strand
ATAATTTTTAAGATATTTATCATTAAAGTTCAATGGATTCCTGCTCCCGAAGTTTCGGGACAGGAATGACAAGGGTTATTATTAATCTTTCAAGTATGGAGTCAATATTTTTGTCCATAATTCATAACCTTCTTTTGTCATATGCAGCCCATCTTCTACAAACCATTTTTTACAAGGTTTGCCTTCCGTGCCAATCATTGGTGAGAAAATATCAACATAATATCCGTTTGACTTTGTGTTTAAAAATTCATTAATCATGGTATTGGTTTTTTTCATTTCCAATACTTTTGCCCATCTGTTTAAACTAGGTTTTATGGCAATATAATAAACCTCTGTTTCAGGTAATTTTGCTTTTATCATGCCATATAATGTGCAGAAATCACCAAAAACTATCTCAGCAGACTTACCTTCTTGTACATCATTATCACCAGAATAGATTACTATTTTCTTAGGATGATACTGTAAAATAACTTGATCAAATTTTTCAATTAAATCAATGATTTGAGAACCTCCAAAACCTCTATTTAATATTTTTGGGTTGTTAAAGTCTTTAGCAGGGTCTTTCCAAAAACGAATGGATGAACTTCCTGTAAAAAGAATTCCTCCTTGTGCAGGAGTATCTCCATTTAGTTTGTCAAAAGCATCAATTTCAGACGCCCATTTATCATTGTATTCTTGTCCCGAGACATCAAGAGAATTAAATGCAATAAATAAAAGGCATATAAAAATAATTTTTTTCATTTAGATAAGATTAAGTGATTAAAAAACTCCCTCCCATATAAATAAGAGGGAGTTTTAACTAACTCAATTAATTTTAATTATTCTTATTCTTGATACCAAAGTGATTTGTTGACACTATCAAAACCTCCAAATTGTTCATCAATTGCTTTCTTATAATTTTCAGGATTTGTAGTTTGCTCACTTTCAGGATATTTCCAGCGTTTTGGATATTCTGTAGGTGCATCTTCATTCAAACTAGTTGTAGGGTCTAAAGGATAATTTGGATACCCTGTTCGTAAAAATTGTGGGTAATTTCCTCCATTACCTTGAAAGAAATCTATCAACCATCGTTGTGTTAAGATTTGTTTTAAACGATCTTCTTTTGTTCCTGCTGTAGCATAAGCAGCATCTCCAGTAAAATAAGTATCTATGTATGCATTATCAATTGCCATACCGTGAACGTAATCATTTGCAGCCGATTGACTCTTAAAATAATCCAATGCTGCTTTTACGCCATTTTTATAATACTCTTCAGCATCTCCTGTTACCCAGCCTTCTTCTATGGCTTCAGCTATAATAAAACATTGTTCTGCATAGCTAAAATGAATCATAGGGTCACCATTAGGTACTTCAACATACCTTTTGTTTAATAATGAATATTTACCATCTTGATTGTTAACATTTAAGTCTTCTGGAGCAGCAGAGGTTAATGCTCCTTCATAGGCATCAAAATCAGTTTCTAATTTACCTTCAGCAAGTAATGCTGCTGCAGGTTCTGCAAAGTAAAATAACCTACGGTCATTCAAATTTTTCAACGCATCAACTACTAATTTAGAAACTGCAATATCAACCCTTTTCTGCTCTCCATCCCAAAAAGGGTGATCAGCATTTGGGTTGTCAGTATACACTAATTGTAAGTTATCAGCATTACTAGTTAATAAAATATCATTTTCTACTATTTCAGCAAAACGAGCTTTTTGTTCTGGAGTAATTTTTTTACTCATGGTTTGTAATACTTTTAACTGCATGGCATTACATAACTTTTGCCATTTTTCTGCATTACCACCTAACATAATGTCTCCTTTAAAATTTATTCCTTCTGCAAAATAAGTCTCAGCTTGTTTTAAATCATTTAAAATAGCATTAAAAACATTTTCTTGTTTGTCATATTTAGGTCTGGTAATACCTTCTTCTGCCATACCTGCTTCAGAATAAGGTATATCACCCATTACTAGGGTCATATTAAAACCATAAGAAGCTTTTAAAAATAAAGCCAACCCTTTAAATGATGGTTCAGATTCAGTTCCTTCAGCAAATTCAACCATACGTTTGATACTTGTTAATCTAACATACGACCCAAAACTTCCGAAAGGAAAATAAGAAGAGTAGTATTGACCAGGTTCTGGACTTGACTTTAATATTGCTGTATGTTTATTAAACACATTAGCCTGTAAAAAATTGGAAGGATTTGGATTCCAAAAACGATACGTACTTTTCAATACTTCTGTAGCCAACAATTCTGAATTGACCGTTGCTGGTTTATTTGGGTCTGTATTAATTTCATCAAAATTGCTACAAGAACTAACAATTATCAGAGTAATTACTGCTATAAATATATATTTTAAATTTTTCATTGTTTTATGTTTTAAAATGTAAGTTTAATATTAGCTCCTAAATATCGTACTGATGGATCTGAAAAATCTTCTCTACCTCCATCAGGATCTGAATATTTAAAATCTTTTGCTTTTAAGAATACATTTTGCCCTACAAAACTTACAGATGCGGCTTTTGCCCATTTGTTTAAAATTGTAGTAGGAACATTATAAGTTAAAGACATTTCACGTAATTTAAAGAAAGTCTTAGAATAGGTGTCAGGTCTAGTACCGTTACCACCCCAAGCACTACTCGCATGTAAATCTTTTACTGCACGTTGGTAGGTGCTTGGCACATCATTAGGTGCAAAAACACGCGTGTCACTAGTAATATTACCAACCTGGTCATATTCAACTTCTCCTGAGACAATCATAACACCATCACCAATATAGTTTTTAGAACCTGGTGTAGCTACATCTAATGCTCTTACATCTGTAAGAGAATTAGGATGACCACCAGATTGCCACATATAACTTTCGGTTCTTGTGTTCATCAACCCACCAGACACACCATCAAAAGCTAAGAATAAACTAAAATCTTTATACCTTACCGTAGAGTTTACACCCCAGATAAAATCAGGATCTTTCCAACCAAAATTAGTATCATATTGGCTTTTTTTAATTCTACCATTATAATAGATAAGTTTTCCTGTTGCAGGATCTTTTCTAAACTCTCTACTGTATAAAGCATCAACACGTTCACCAACTTTTATCCATGGTTTAATAGGCGTGTATAAAGGGTCTAATTTTGTATATGTGGTATTAAATGTTGTCCAGTTAAAACCTAAATCCCATTGAAAATCTTCAGTTTTAACAGGTGAAACATTCATAGCAATCTCCCAACCTTTGGTAGACCTTTCTTCTTCTGTATTCACAAAAACTTTATTATAACCTGAAGCCGAAGTTACATTTCCTTTAATTAATCTATCAAAACTATTTTTATTATAGTATGTTAAATCAAATGTTAATCGTTTTTTTAAGAACATACCTTGCATACCTACTTCATAAGTTGTAAATCTTTCAGAAAAAACATTATCTGGATACAATGTTGTTGGTGCTATTGCACCATTCTCATCATTCCATGTACCTGGGCGTATAATAAATTCACGACTCTGATTTATATCATATATTCCTGGAGCTTTTTTTGAAGTTGTCCAAGAGCCTCTTATTTTAAATAAGTCTAGCCAATCTTTTGTTGCTTCTGGTAACAATTCAGAAACTACAAAACTACCAGAAACTGATGGATAGAAAAATGATCTAGTATCTTCTGATAATGTTGAATTCCAATCATTACGCCCTGTTGCTTCAACAAAAAATGTTTTGTT
Organism: Bacteroidota bacterium; assembly: GCA_024280815.1. Classification (GTDB taxonomy): domain Bacteria; phylum Bacteroidota; class Bacteroidia; order Flavobacteriales; family Flavobacteriaceae; genus Aureibaculum. Next base: position 12,914 of record JAJRPL010000244.1, on the reverse strand, counting down.
CCAAGAAAAAGCCAACCGACCGTATAGTGAATTTACTTGTTGTTTTCTGTTCAATTCAGCTACTTTAGCTGGCTCTACTGATGAATTTAGGGAAAAGAAATTAGGGACTAAAAGACCTCCTACGGTACTTGCAATCACATTATCGTATTGTGTATAAAATATGGTTCCTCCGGCAAGGTAATCTACCTCAAATTTATCATCACTAAATGATTTACTTCCGGTGAGTAACAAATCATTGTTGATACTATATCCTTGATTTTGACCTGTATTATAACCCCCTACTCTTGTACCATTCCAAGAATAACTTTGTCCTGGTATCCCTGTATTCCCTGTACTTACAAAAGAACCTTTTGAAGTTCTTAACTGACCCCGCTCTGTGTAAAAATCAATACCTGAACGAACAGTTGCTTTTAGCCAATCACTAACATCGTAACTCATTGATAAATCCGCATTAAAAATATCACGAGAAACTTCATTTGTTTTTTCATATCTATCAAAATAAGGGTTATTTACACTTCTTCTATAGGTATGATTTTGTATCTCATATTTTTTAAGCCAATAATTATCTTTGTAATCTAATACATTATAATCTGCAGCAGACCAAATTAATAGAGAATACATAGGGTCATAAGATGTATACCCATTAGAACCTAAATTAGGGGTGTGTTTTTTAGAATAAGCTACGTTAGAACTTAATTTAAATTTATCCAAAGTAAAATCTCCTCCTAAGGTGTAGGTGTATTTATTTTGAACACTATTTGGGTATTGTCCCTTGTTTTGTGTCCAGTTCATTGAACTTCTAATGGATGTTTTTTCTCCTTTATATCCAACATTTACATTGTTATTGGTTAAATATCCTTGCTCTAAAAAATTACTAAAGTTATCTTTACCTAAAGGCAAGTACTCATACTCTCTATAGTCCATTAAAACAGGATCCCATTGTTCTCGTACAGTACCATCCATTAATGGACCCCATGAAGAAGTTGAGTTTTTGTTATATTTACCATTACTACCTCGACCATAAACTGCTTGTTTTTCTGGAATAGCTAAAAACCCAGCTGAAAACATGGTATTCGTTGCAAAATCTACTGATATTCCTTCCGCTCCTTTACTTCCGTTTTTTGTTACTACTAAAACAGCACCTGTTGCACCTCTAGAACCATAAAGAGCAGAGGCTGTTGCTCCTTTTAGTACAGTTAATGTTTCAATATCTTCAGAAGAGATATCACTCAATGTTTTGTTAGCATAAGCAACACCGTCAATAACCAATAAAGGTTTTTCTCCTCTAATAGTAAGGTCTGGTATGGCACCAAAATCTGAAGAATTTTTAACTAAAAGCCCAGCGACTTTACCCGTAAGCGAAGTGGCAACATCAAGACCTGAAACTTTTTGTAAGTTATCACCAGAAACTTCTTGAACTGCGTACCCAAGAGCTTTTTCTTCTCTTTTAATACCTAAGGCTGTAAGCACCACCTCATCTAATGCATTTGCATCTTCTTGTAGTGTAATTGTAAGGTCACTGTCAGAAATGGCAACCTCTTGTGTTGTATAACCAATAAAGGAAACTAATAATGCAGTTTGGTCATCATTTACATTTAATGAAAATTTACCATCAAAATCAGTTGATGTACCATTGGTTGTGCCTTTTACTACCACAGAGGCTCCTGGAAGTGGAGAACCTGTTTCATCTAATACGGTACCATTTACTGTTTTTTGAGCTTGTGCATTTGAAATGCCAAAAACTAAGAAAGTAAACACCATTACTACTAGATTCATCTTTTTTGAAAAAAATTTTAAAATCATAAGAAATTGAGTTTAGTTTAAAAAAATTACAGCTTTGTCTGTAATGTTAAATATCTAAGTCAAAGATAGAGGCAAAGTATTGATAAATTGTAAATGTTACCACAACAAAAAATATACATTTAAAGATTTTGGTTTGTTGTAAGGTGGTGTTAAGAAGTAGATTATTGATATAGAGTGTGTTATAAACATTTATCCAATGTTAATAAATTAATAAGTGTGGCAATAATTTGATTTATAACGTTTTCGTTGTGGTAATGTTGTGGTATTAAATGGCGATGTTGTGGTGTTAAATTTCTAAGATGTGACTGACTAAACCCTCATTATGCAGTAAATTCATCTTTTTTCTTAACCTATAACGTTTAATTTCTACACTTCTAACAGAAATGTTGAGAAGAGGTGCTATTTCTTTTGAAGATAGATTCAAACGTAAATACGCACAAAAACGCAGGTCGTTTGGTGTTAAATTTGGATGTGCTTTTTTAACCTTATCTAAAAAGTGTTTATCAGCATTATTAAAAGCCTCTTCAAAGAATTTCCAGTCTTGATCACTATTTAGATTTTTATCAATTAATTTAATCACCAAATCATTATCTGTAATTTGATTATTCTTCTTTAACTCTTTCTTAATACTATTTAAAAACTGATTTCTTTTGATAATACTCATGGTAGAGATTGCCAATTCTCTATTTTTATTCTCAATTTCTTGATTCAACTTTTCATTTTTTATCTGCATAATTAATTGTTCATTTTCTAATTGTTTATGCTCATGTTGTTTATGATAATATTTTCTATAAGCTCGATGAATAAGAAAAGTCAATACAAACGCAGAAAGTAAATAAGAGATAATCGCTAAATTAGACAAATACCAAGGCCTCATAATTATAAAGTTATATGAGGCAATATTTCGTGACGGTTTGTTTCCTATTTTAGCTCGTACATTAAATATATACTCTCCAAAAGAAAGATTTTCATAACTAACCTCTGTATCTGTAGTCCAATCTGACCATTTGTTGAAATGTCCATCAAGTTTGTATTGATATTTTACTGCTAAATACTTATCATATTCAGGTACAGAATAATTAAATGTAATTACTCCTGATTTATACTTAAACTCTTGAGAAGTAATTGTACTAAATTCAACTTTTTGGTTTTCTAAATTTTTTAAACTGACCGAATTTAATAAAACAGAATATTCTTTAGAATAATCAATCATAGAAAGATCTATAGTTATATAACCATTGGTTGTTCCTAATAAATATTCTTTTTCAGAAATTTCTGAAATATTCTCATAACCTACCATTGCTTTTCGTAAATGTGACGGAATAGCAATTTGATTTACTTTAGGTTTGTTTGTAAGGTTGTCAATGGTAAGATAATTAATGTTATTTTTTGAGAAAGTCCATAACCTGTCTTTTTTATCTACCACCATTTTACCCGATAAATAACTTTCTTTTTCTAGAACGGGGGTATATATGCTGTCGTACTTAAAGCTTTTGCTATTCTTGTTGTACCTGAAAACACCATCTTTAGACGCAAATAAAATTTCGTTTTTGTATTTAATTAGACTAGAATTTTGTCCTATTGACAAATTGGGCTCTATATATGGTTCAAATATATTTACTAAATCTTTATTAAGTTTTAATCTAAATACACCTTTATAACCATGGCTAACCCAAACAATATTTTGATTGTTGATTTCAAAATACCTGGCTGAATTGTCAAAGCCCTTGATTTTATTTTTAACCTTCCAAACACCTTTATTCCTCTCTAGAATATACAAACCACTGTAGTTGCCTTGTAAAAGCAAATTCTCTTTATTAGGAATCGATTTAATATCCCATGTTCCTGAAACAGCACTAATCCTAGTTGCTTGATCTTGATTAATTAAAAATGTACCATTATGATGTCCACAAAACAATTCGTTATCATTAAAAACAAACAAACTCCAAACCTGACCTGCAGTACCTTCTATAAATTTAAAGGAATCATTATTGTCTTCTTGTTTTTTATAAAACAAACCTTGATTTGTACCTAAATAAAGGTAGTTCTTGAAAATTGTAGAAGTGTAAACCGTCCCTAATATGCCTTCGTAATCATTAAAAACTTTTACAGGAGATTTGATATTGATACAATTGATACCATTATCTAAACCTACCCAAACATTTTTATCATTATCTTCAAACAAGGATAAAGCCGTATTATTACTTAAACCGTTTTTTTGATTGATGTGAAAATTCAATGCTCCTTCTTGGCTTATATGTATAATTCCATTAGCAATGGTTCCTAGAACAAAACTCCCATCTTCTAGCTGAATACTGGTATAAATACTCATTGCATTAATACTATTATTTGTAGAAATTTTCCAAGGGGTAAACACAGTGTCTTTTAGTACATAAAAACCTGATTTATGTGTTAAAAAAAGCAATTTATCACTAGTAGTAAAAATGTTTATTATTCTGTCGCCTTTTAAATAACGATTATTAATAATTAATTTTGGTTTTCCTTGTTCAATTTTATAAAGGCCTTCATTAGCTACATGGTAATAAATAGTATTTTCTACATTAAATATTTTAGTGATTGTATTTTTTGAATTTATAATCTTAAAATTATCATTTTGAGTATTGTAAAAATAAATTCTTCGTTGCGATTGAAAAAGTATCCATTCTTGGTAAGGAAGAATGTTCCAAATATTTTCATCATCAGTTAATTTATCTTTAAGTTTAGGTGCCAGAGAGTGGTATTGTAATTTCCCTATTGAATCTTTTTCATAATACCCAAACTCTTTAAAACAACCTATAAATATTTTATCATCTATCACATTTAATGATCTAATAATAGTATTGTTTGGCGAGGGTTTCATCTTCCATTTAGCTCCGTTATATTCTAACAAGCCACCGTTATTTGCTACATAAATATAGTTATTAGATGTTTGAGAAATCATCCAATTTTGATTCTCTCCATCATAAGTTTCGGGACTAAACTTTTCTATAGGAGGTAATTCTTGACTGTATAAAGACAAAGAAAAAATAAGTACTAAAAATCTTAGTAAAATTTTCATTTATTAGGAAAAAAGTTTTTTGGAAAAAGCATCGTTGCTAAAACCATGTGTAAATATAGTTTTAGAAACTGAGGAAACAAAATAAAGTAAATTTTTTAAGACAATGCTAACATTAAAAACGCAGCTAATGCAGCACCTATGATTGGGCCTACAACTGGGACCCAAGCATAAGACCAATCACTATGGGTCTTGTCTTTTATGGGTAATAGTGCATGCATAATTCTTGGGCCTAAATCTCTTGCGGGATTGATGGCGTAACCTGTAGTGCCACCTAATGATAAACCAATAGACCAAACTAAAAACGCAACGGGTAGTGCTCCTAAAGAACCCAAACCGATTGGTGTGCTGGTTTCTGTAAGCGATGCATTTGTAAAATATAATACTACAAATACTAAAACAAAAGCTCCTACAATCTCACTAAAAATATTTGATAACGGGTTTCTTATGGCGGGAGCAGTACAAAAAATAGCTCTTTTAAGCTCTTTATCTTCTGTAGCATCAAAATGATCTTTGTACATTATCCAAACAATTAGTGACCCTAACATAGCTCCAATAAATTGAGCTAAAATATAACTTGGTACTAATACCCATTCAAATTTACCTGCAATAGCTAAACCAATACTTACTGCAGGGTTTAGATGTGCTCCACTATAAGGTCCAGCGACTACCACACCAACAAACACGGCTAAACCCCAAGCTGTTGTAATGACCAGCCAACCTGGGTCTGCTGATTTTGTTTTTTCTAATACAACATTGGCAACGACACCTCCTCCTAAAAGAATGAGTAAAAACGTTCCTATAATTTCTGCAATAAATGGGGTCATGGTTTATTATTGATTTATGATTAACGAATTTTGAACTTTTAAATTTTGCACTCGTTAGTTTTATAATTGTTTAACAAAAGCAATACTACTCTTTAAAAAATTTATATTTTTACTGAAATCTGCCAACTTATTTCTCTTTTGTCCAATATTCTAATGCATCAATGGCTTTATACCAGCCTTTAATTTCTTTTTCTATAGTTGATCTATCTGAAGTTGGATTAAAACGTTGATCTATTTGCCATATTTGTTGAATTTCTTCAGTGTTTTTCCAATACCCAACGGCTAGCCCAGCTAAAAATGCAGCTCCCATAGCTGTTGTTTCTACGACTTTTGGACGTACAGTTACCGTATTTAAAACATCTGCCTGAAATTGCATCAATGTCTTATTTATGGTAGCACCGCCGTCAACACGTAATTCTTTTATAGAAACACCCGAATCAGATTCCATTGCTTTTAAAACATCCATCGTCTGATAGGCAATGGATTCTAAAGCAGCTTTTGCAATATGAGCATCTGTACTACCTCTGGTTAATCCGAAAATTGTTCCTTGAGCATGTTGATTCCAATGTGGAGCTCCTAATCCTGCAAAAGCAGGAACAAAATATACACCATCAGAACTATCTACCGTATTTGCTAACTTTTCAACCTCATCAGAAGTTTTTATAATTTTCAAACTATCACGTAACCATTGTACTACAGCACCTGCAATAAAAATACTACCTTCAAAAGCATAATGCGTTTTTCCATTAATTTTCCAAGCGACTGTGGTTAATAAATTATTTTTAGAAACTATTGGCTTTTCACCAATATTCATCAGCATAAAACAACCTGTACCATAGGTGTTTTTAACCATTCCTGGTTTTGTACACATTTGACCAAACAAAGCAGCTTGCTGATCGCCTGCAATACCAGCGATAGGAATTTCAGTATCAAAAAATTCTGAATGTATGTTTCCATACACTTCACTTGATTGTTTTACCTGAGGTAACATCCTTTTCGGAATGGTAAAAAGGTCTAATAACTCATCATCCCACTCCATAGTATTGATATTGAAAAGCAATGTTCTTGAGGCGTTCGACACGTCAGTTACATGCTGTTCACCTTTAGTTAAATTCCATATCAACCACGTATCAATAGTGCCCATAATTAAGTCGCCCGCTTCTGCTCTTTCTCTAACACCATCTACATTATCTAAAATCCATTTTACTTTAGTGCCTGAAAAATAGGCGTCAATAACTAATCCCGTTTTTTCTCTTATCAGTTGCTCTTTACCTTGTTTTTTAAGGTCGTCGCAATAATTAGCCGTTCTTTTGTCTTGCCAAACAATAGCATTATATACAGGTTCTCCAGTCTTTTTATCCCAAACAACTACTGTTTCTCGTTGATTGGTAATACCTATAGCGGCTATGTTAACTGCATTTAATTCTTTTTGCTTAATAGCTTCTGCGACTACATTGATCTGTGTTTCTAAAATTTCTTTAGGGTTGTGTTCTACCCAACCTGGCTTAGGAAAATGTTGTGTAAATTCTTTTTGTGAAACAGAAATAATATTTCCGTTTTTATCAAAAATAATTGCACGTGAACTAGTAGTTCCTTGGTCAATAGCAAGTATATAGTTATCCATATTGGTAATTTAAGGCTTTAAAAATAGTAATTCCAAATTGATTTATAATACATATTGTTTTGCAATTGAGATGAATGCTTTTATTTGTTGCTCTTTCCAAAAATCATCCTTCTCTAATTCGTTAGCTAAAATTGATGCTACCTCAGGTGTCATTTCTATTGCAGCTTTGGCGTCTAAAAATAAAGCTCTAACTCGTCTAGCTAGTATATCTTCAACAGTTCTAGCCATTTCATGTCTAATTGCCCAAACAACTTCTGCTTTAGTATACGCTAAACGCGGATGTAGTTTATCTCCTAATCCATGCGATTCATCAATCAATTGTTCAATTGCCTTCTGGTCACTTCCATAAATATATAAATGATTAGATCTATCAACATTTTTGATGTTTCCATGGATGGATAAATGTTTTGTTTGACTTCTTTTTTAGGTAATTTCCCAATAATAATTGCTTTATTTATAGTGTCTTGAGCCATTCTTCTATAGGTCGTCCATTTACCTCCAGTAATGGTTAGTAATTTAGAGTTGGAAACAATTATTTTATGACTTCTAGATATTTCTTTTGTTTTTTCTGAATCGTCTTTAGGGGCAGCCAAAGGTCTTAGGCCAGCAAAAACACTCAGCACATCTTCTCTATTCACTTTTTTGTTTAGATATCTATTCGCTGTTTCAAGAATAAAATCAATTTCCTTTTCTAAGGGTTTGGGTTCTAAGCTATGACTATCTAGCAGAGTGTCTGTAGTGCCTACAATAACTTTATTGTGCCAAGGCACTAAAAATAATACTCTACCATCAGATGTTTTAGGTATCATAATTGCATCATTACCAGGTAAAAACGATTGATCTAACACCAAATGAACTCCTTGACTAGGTCTTACAATATTCTTTGCGTTTGTATTATCCATTTGTAAAATTTCATCGGTAAAAACACCTGTGGCATTAATGATAACTTTCGCTTTTAAAGTATAAGAAATGTTTGTTTCAGTGTCTTCCGCTATGACTCCGTTGACAATACCTTCCTGATTTTTTAATAATTCTTTTACTTTACAATGGTTTAAAACCGTTGCTCCTTTTTCAATACAAGTCTGAGCAATATTTACTGCCAATCTAGCATCATCAAATTGTCCGTCATGATAAACAACACCACCTTTTAGGGTTTCACTTTTTAATGTTTCTAATCTTGAAGTTGTTTCGTCTTTATTGATTCTTGTAGATTTACCAAAACTTAGTTTTCCTGCTAAAAAATCATACACTTTAAGCCCGATGGTGTAAAAAAAATTGTCCCACCAGTTATAATTTGGAATAATAAAAGATTGGTCTTTAACCAAATGTGAAGCGTTTTTTAATAGTAACCCTCTTTCATAAAGAGCTTCCTTCACCAAATCTATGTTTCCTTGAGCCAAATACCGAACACCACCATGAACCAATTTGGTACTTCTACTTGAAGTGCCTTTTGCAAAATCTACTTGCTCTAGTAGAAGCGTTTTGTAGCCGCGAGTCGTACTGTCTAACGCTACACCTAAACCAGTTGCTCCTCCGCCGATAACAATCACATCCCAATTAGAGTTTTCTTGTAATTGTTTAATTAATGATGCTCTTTTAAATATATTCACTAGTGTTTTATTTTGAATAATTTTATCGCTTCAAATATACGAAAACGACTCCACAACAATCACTTCAAACTTTAGTTAAATTCATCAAACTTCAAAAAAAATTATACTATTTATGCTCTTTTTACGTTATAATTTAAAACCAAAAAAAAAATGATGAAAAAGTTACTATTTACATTACTATTAACCCCACTATTTCTTACTGCTCAAACAGAAGAAACTACTGCTTTAAAAGTGGAGGTAAAAAAACAAGAAAATACAGCTACTGAAGAAATCACTGTAAAAACAACTGACACAACAAAAGTTGTTCTTGTAGAAAAGATTAATAACGTAGAAAAAGCTATTGAAAAACAAGAAACCAAAGTTGTAACCGAAAGTTGCATTTCTGGGAATTGTAAAAATGGTACCGGATCCATGCAATACCAAACAGGTATTTATGAAGGAACTTGGCAAAATGGTCTGCGAAATGGTCAAGGAAAATATACATGGACTAATGGTGATGTATACCAAGGAACATGGCTAAACGATAATCGTCATGGTTATGGTGAATATGTATGGCATGATGGTTCAAAATACAAAGGTAATTACAGCGTTGGTGTGAGAAGTGGTTATGGCATTTATTACTATACCAACGGTAATATTTATGAAGGGACTTGGCAAAACAACCTAAAACACGGTATTGCAAATTTATATTTTAAAGAAAGTGCAAATATTGGCGGTAAATATATCAACAATGAATATGTAAGTGGTACAGGTATCAATAAAGAAAATTACCAATACAGCCCTGTAAGTTCACTTTAATTTAAACGACTTAAAAGATGTTACAATATATTGTAATTTCTTTTTTATAGCAACTTCCCGTTTTTAAGAAATTAAACGCGGGATTTTTTTTATACTTTCGCTAAAAACTAACCTTTGCAAAGAATTATAGTTTCTGTTATCAATGACTTAGTTACTGACCAACGTGTACATAAAACATGTACAACCTTGACAGGGATGAACTATGAAGTAATTCTAATTGGCAGAAAACTAACCAATAGCTTAGCGATTAACAGAACTTACAAAACCATAAGAATGCGACTTTTTTTTAATAAAAAGTTTTTATTTTATGCCGAGTACAACATCAGATTATTTTTTAAATTACTTTTCTTAAAAAAAGATATTTTATTGTCAAATGATTTAGACACCTTACTTCCTAATTTTATAATCAGTAAAATATTTCGTAAAAAATTGGTATACGACAGTCATGAATTATTTACTGAAATTCCTGAATTAACTAATAGACCCAACGTACAAAAGGTTTGGCTCTCTATTGAAAAATATATTTTTCCAAAGCTAAAGAATGTATATACTGTCAATAATAGCATCGCTTCCTTTTACAAAGGCAAATATAATATAGACGTAATAGTAGTTAGGAATATAGCTCCAAAATTAAATAATAAAACAACAGACTTAGCTTTCGCAGATAAAATCAAAGGAACTAAAAAAATGATTATCCTGCAAGGCACTGGTATCAATATAGATAGAGGGGCAGAGGAAGCTATACAAATGATGCAATATTTAGACAATGTCATTTTATATATTATTGGGAGTGGAGATGTGTTTGAAAACCTAAAAAAACTACAAACATCATTAAACTTAGCGAATAAAGTTTTCATTAAAGACAAGATACCATATAATGAATTAATGGAATATACTAAAATTGCTGATGTAGGACTGTCATTAGATAAAGGAACTAATTTAAATTATGAATACAGCTTGCCCAATAAGATTTTTGATTATATACAAGCACAACTCCCTGTCTTAGCTTCTAATAGAAAGGAGGTTACTGATTTGATAACAACCTGTAATATTGGATTAATTGTTGATAGCCACAACCCAAAAGTATTAGCAAGTAAAGTGCAAGAAATGTTGTCAAACACCAATCAATACAGTATTTGGAAAGAAAATTTAGTTAATGTTTCAATGCTATATAATTGGGAAAAGGAAAAAGAGCAGTTAATCACTATCTTTTCTAACTTAAGCTAAAAATTGCTTGATAATATACTTTATAGTTGCAATAGCTACAAATAATGGTTTTAAAAGTATAGAACTTTCTGAAGTTTTAAAATCAATTTCTTCTTTATATAGACTCCAATTGTGTTTTTTAGAAATTCCTGAAGTACCACAAATTGCAATTGTGTTTTTTATTTTTTTACTTCAACTTTCTTTTTGTACAAATATAAATTAAAGGCATAATCTGCCAATACACTATATTTTATCGAGTAGTTTCTATTGCAAAAAATTATTCTATTGTAAAAAATGGCTTGATGGTGCAATGTGTTTTTAAACCAAATTTTTCTTGACCATGAAGATATTACTAACCCTGATTTATTATGAGTATATATAGCACCTTTTCCCTTTAAGTCATATTTAATATTCCCTATTATTAACTTTGTTTTATCAGAAATTAATTCTGAAAAAACAGCAGAAAGTACATTTTCATCAAGCAATTTGTCATCAGCTCCTAAAAAATATAACCACTTTCCGTTAGCTGAAGAAATGCCTTTATTCATGGCGTCATAAACTCCTTTATCTGCTTCGCTCAACCAATAAAAAGGTTTTTCTAATGTTTGTAGATAAGTTATAGTACCGTCAGTAGAATTATTGTCAATAATCCAAACTTCATAATTTTTAAAGTTTTGATTATTAATACTCTCAATACATTCCTTAAGGTCTTTAAGGTTGTTTGAAGTGGGTATTATTATGGAAACTAATACAGAAATAATAAAAATTTTAATTAATAATTAAAATTGGATAAAGCTAAACCACTTCAAAAACCTTCTCATTATCACACTTAATGGTCTTGTGCGGATATTTTAGAATCAAAGGATAATCATGTGTAGCCATTAAAATAGTTTTTCCTCTTTTATTGATTTCTTCTAATACACTCATTACTTCTAGCGAAGTTTTCGGGTCTAAATTACCAGTAGGCTCATCGGCTAAAATTAATTCAGGGTCATTTAATAATGCCCTAGCAATAGCAACTCGTTGTTGTTCACCTCCTGAAAGCTGATATGGCATTTTAAAATCTTTCGTTTTCATGTCAACCTTTTCTAAAACTTCATCAATCTTGGCTTTACACTTAGAACTGTCTTTCCAGCCTGTAGCTTTTAAAACAAATAGTAAATTATCATGTACATTTCTGTCATTTAACAACCTAAAATCTTGAAAAACGATTCCCAATTTTCTTCTTAAAAACGGAATATTTTTTTCTTTCAACGTCTTTAAATCATAACCTACAATATTACCTTCACCTTTTGAAAGTGGTAAATCTCCATAAAGAGTTTTCATTAAACTACTTTTACCAGATCCTGTTTTACCAATCAAATACATGAAATCTCCTTCATATAAATCAAGACTAATGTCAGAAAGTATTAAACTTTCTTGTTGAAAAATTGAAGTATTCTTTAGCTGTAGTATTGGTTTTTTATTTGCCATCTCATGTTGTGGTTTACGCTTCAAATTTACAGCTAAAATTTTAAAAAAAGGTTCAAAAAAGTTACTTTGGCTCGAAACATGCTCTCTTTCTTCTCAAGATGGAGAGAATTTAGTTAACAAAATGTTATATTAATTAACAATTATACAATTTCAGATAAATTACACGTTGTTTAAATTAAGTATGTTCTACTTTTGAACTACTTATTTAGACTTTGCTCTTTAAAACTAAACATTATAATGAAGTATATAAATAACCAGCTTATTGCCTTATTCTTAATCTTCTCAGGTTCTAGCTTTGCCCAAAAAACTGATATTTACACAGACCCTTTAAAAGAATACAATCACGCTATAGCATTGTATAACAATAGAGATTTTGTGGCGGCAAAACATCTTTTTAACAACTTAAAAAGTCAGTTTGAAGATGGTTCTGAACGTAAAGCAAATTGTGCATATTATGAAGCTTTTTGTACCATTCAAAATGGTGGTGGTGCTGATGGAGATAGAATGATGCGTAATTT
>JAJRPL010000243.1 GCA_024280815.1 Bacteroidota bacterium | reverse complement strand
CTAACTGTTGAGATTGGTTTTTGGTATACACTTTATTTGCAGACAATTCAATATTAAAATCTTTAAAAGGTCTTATGTCGGCATTAAAATCTAACTTGTTAAAATGAGTTGTTGCATAGGTTTTACTATAATATGGATCACCATTATTTCTAGATACCAGCCAGTTGTTAGTAAGAGCTATGCTTCTAATATCTCTTTGACTACCAAATACAAAACCTAAAGTTGGTGAAGAACTGTCCATGCCTAAAAAACCAACGCTATTTGAATAACCAGGTAAAATAGTACCATTATTTTCTGCATAAGAAATTTTTACTTTTTTAACAGAAGTAACCACATCTACCAAACCTTGTAGAATTTTTTGTCCACTAGTTTTGTTTTTAGTTTTAATTACTCTAGATTTTGGTCTAGGAGCCGCTATTTTTTTCTCTTCTTTTTTTCCATTTTCACCTTTTTTCTTTTTTTGACGTTTTCTTTTTTTCTTAGCCAAGTCAAGAAGACCAGTTCTTTTATAGAGTTTTGTCATGTCAAAATCGGCCGACAATGTGTGTGTATTTGCATTTTGTATGGTATTACCTAGACTTTCTGCATAATCAATAGATGAGGCTTGCCAATCGAAATCGGCAGTATAACTATAGGTAGAATTTACAAAATCGAACCAAGATATTTTATTGATAGGTATTCTATACGTAGCATCTAACGTTTGATGGTATTGGTTTGGTCTTCCTACTTGAAAGAAATTGTCGAAGAGTTGACCGTTAATTGTATTATTGTTATTATCCTTTTCAAATTCATCATTGATATAACTATTTGCAGCTCTAAAGGTGAATTGTAATGATTTGGTTAAATCATAAGCAATGTTATAATCCCAATCAAACAAATAACGTCTTTGAGATAAGGGTTTGATTTTCGGCAAACCTTCAACTAAAGGTCTTGTTAGCTGTTCGTTATAACTTCTAATAATGTTTGAGTTTGCAGAAATTGAAGTGGGTAATAAATTGATATTAAAATCTTTGATAAATCTAAAGAGGCTATTTTTTTCTAAAAATTTTGATTTTTTAAATGGTACATACTCTAAAGGTGTAAAACCATAGTTGTAAGTAGCAGCTGCTCTTACGTTTTGGTCAATAAATTTTTCTACATTATAGTCTTTATGATACGTATCATTGTATGAATAAGAGGCTGATACATTTTCTATATCATAAAAATGTTGTTTCTTTTCAAGGTTTGTTCTTTCTTTTCTAACATTAATTAGGTTTAAACTTCTGCGTTTGGTATAATCTCTAGCTGCTTTAGCACTATTGCTATTCTTGTCAAATAAGACATCTTGATATTTAGGATCCCATTTAGGGTCAGCAAACTCTTCACCATAGCCAACATTAAGCGGTATGTTAATACCTATAGCCTTTGGTAATAATTGGCCTAAATTTATATTGGTAATTACATCGTACTGTTTAACATCTTCTTGGCTTCTTTCATTTACGGTTTGATCTAAGGCTCCAAACCCTTGAGAGTTTGCTCTACCAGATACTGAAAAGTCTGCAAAGTCTGCAAAATTTGCATCTGCATTTACTACGGCAGACCAACCACCTTCGTTATCGTAGTCAGAAACACGTAACTCATTAAACCAAACTTCAGCACTTTTTGTAAAAGTGGAATTGTTTTTTATGCCGAGCATAATGGTTCTTATATTTCCTAAGTTGGGGTTTCCTTTTACTCTAATTTTAGCATCTGGCTTAGCTGTAACTGAAGGGTATAACTCGGTTAATGAGATAGCACCACCATTATCACGTTCTAATTTTAATTGCCCAAATTCTTTTAATTTAGCAATCAATTCGTTTTCTGAAGGCCAAATTTCTTCAGCTATTGAGGCACCAGACGGAGTAATTTTTAAAGGCACTTCAAATTGATAAAAGTTATCATTAGTATCACTCCCTAGTCTAATAACAGCGACAAGATCATCATCATTTACTGCGGTTTGCCCTGCAACACTTTCGGCATGTAAAAACATTTTTAAGCTATTATACATACGCATATCAAAACGTGTGTTTTTAAATACGGATCTGGTTTGTCCAGGTTCTAGATCAGTTACCTTAACTAAAAGTGATTGTTCATTTTGCTGTTGTAGTGTAGTAGTGCCTTGTAACTTTTCTCGGCGTAAGCCAGGTGGTAATCTATAAGGTATTGGTTGTTTATATTCGTTTTCTTGAATATTAACTACGCCTACTTCAAAATCTCTATTTTGTTCTTCTGATAATTCTTGAGGAGGGTTGATGTTTTCAACTTGAGTTTTGGTATACCTTCTCCAATCACCACGTACCAACTCTAATTCTCCGAATCGTAAAACTACAGGAATCTTAAATTTGGTTAAAAACATTCGCATAAATCGGATAGAGTTAAAATCTGAAATGCTACCTATAGTTTCACTAGGAGAACTGATAGGGATTCTAAATTGATACCATTTTGTCTCTCGTGTTTCACCATTTGGTAGAGATACCGATACAATTTTTTCATCAACAATATTATTTTGACCAACACTAAATTTATTAGGATCAATGTCTACTTTATATTGAAAATAACTTTCAACAGAACTCATAGTTTGATCTTTATTGATATCTTCTATATCAGGAAAAGAAGTGGCAGAAGTAGGATAAGACTCTTTAGAGTTATTTACCGTAGGTGAATTACCTTGAGTTTTATTGAAATTTCGATACCTTGTTAAAATGGATGCATTGTTGGCATCTAAATCACTACCTCTATAATAAGTGTAGTTGTCATTAGCTGGGTCATTACCAAACTGATTTCCAAATCTTGTTGTTTCTTCAGTATCATTTAAACCATCTAAGCCTAAATCTTGATTCTTTCTCTCATCATCTTTTTCAGTAAAAGCATACAATAGAGCTTGTTTTGTTGGGATATCTGACCAAGCAGTTTTATCTACATTGGCACCAATATCTGGTTTGTATATTTTTATACCATCTTCTGGTAATCCGTTTTCATACATTCTTCTATCATCTTTAAGAATGTCTTCAGAAATATTACCTAAGTTAAAATATAGTTCACCACCAAAATCGTTTGGATTTATATTTTGAGGGCCACCTTCGTTAGTTTTAATACCATAAT
>JAJRPL010000242.1 GCA_024280815.1 Bacteroidota bacterium | reverse complement strand
TTTTCAAGATTTTTTCCAATTAGAAACCAAAGCAGACGAGAGAAGCGATGAGGGTTTATTTAAAACTTTCTCAGATAATTTTCCAATAACAGATACAAGAAATAACTTCGTTTTAGAGTTTATTGACTATTTTGTTGACCCTCCAAGATATTCCATTCGTGAATGTATTGAAAGAGGTTTGACACATAGTGTACCTTTAAAAGCAAGATTAAAATTGTACTGTACAGACCCTGAACATGAAGATTTTGAAACCATAGTACAAGATGTGTATTTAGGTACCATACCTTATATGACACATAGTGGTACTTTTGTTATCAATGGTGCAGAAAGAGTTGTAGTTTCTCAACTACACCGTTCTCCAGGAGTTTTCTTCGGACAATCTTTCCATGCAAATGGAACAAAATTATACTCTGCAAGAGTAATTCCTTTTAAAGGATCTTGGATAGAGTTTGCTACAGATATCAATCAAGTAATGTATGCTTATATTGATAGAAAGAAAAAATTACCAGTTACGACACTTTTCCGTGCTATAGGATTTGAACGAGATAAAGATATCTTAGAAATTTTCGATTTAGCAGATGAGATTAAAGTTTCTAAAAGTGGATTGAAAAAAGTATTAGGTCGTAAGCTTGCGGCTAGAGTTTTAAAGACTTGGCATGAAGATTTTGTTGATGAAGATACCGGTGAAGTGGTTTCTATTGAGCGTAATGAAATTGTTTTAGACAGAGATACTGTTCTTGAAAAAGAGCATATTGAAGAAATTTTAGAAGCAGGAGCTAAAACAATTCTTTTACACAAAGAAGATCATCAAATGGGTGATTATGCGATTATTCATAATACCTTACAAAAAGATCCTACAAATTCTGAAAAAGAAGCTGTAGAACACATATACCGTCAATTACGTAATGCTGAACCGCCAGATTATGAAACTGCAAAAGGAATTATTAATAAATTATTCTTTTCAGAACAACGTTACAATCTTGGAGAAGTTGGACGTTATAGAATGAATAAAAAATTAGAACTTGATATTGATATCAATCAAAAGGTTTTAACCAAAGAAGATATCATTACTATTATCAAGAATTTAATAAAATTGGTGAATTCAAAAGCAGAGGTTGATGATATTGATCACTTATCTAACCGTCGTGTAAGAACTGTTGGTGAGCAATTAGCATCTCAATTTGGAGTTGGACTTTCTCGTATGGCTCGTACCATTCGTGAAAGAATGAATGTACGTGATAATGAGGTGTTTACACCTATTGATTTGATCAATGCTAAAACATTATCATCAGTAATTAATTCATTTTTTGGTACTAATCAGTTGTCTCAGTTTATGGATCAAACCAATCCATTAGCAGAGATTACACATAAAAGAAGATTATCAGCTTTAGGACCTGGAGGTTTATCTAGAGAAAGAGCAGGTTTTGAGGTTCGTGATGTTCACTATACACATTACGGTCGTCTTTGTCCGATTGAAACACCAGAGGGACCAAATATTGGTCTGATTTCTTCACTTTCAGTATATGCTAAAGTGAATAATTTAGGGTTTATTGAAACACCTTATCGTGAAGTATTAGATGGAGTTGTTGATATTAAAAAAGAACCAATTTATTTAAGTGCTGAAGAAGAAGAAGGTCAAAAAATTGCCCAATCTAATTTAGATTTAGATAAAGATGGTAGAATAGAATTAGAAAAAGTTGTAGCTAGAGAAGAAGGCGATTTCCCATTAGTAACTCCACAAGAAGTTAATTATATGGATGTGTCTCCTAATCAAATTTCTTCTATCTCAGCATCATTAATTCCGTTTTTAGAGCATGATGATGCGAATAGAGCTTTGATGGGATCAAACATGATGCGTCAAGCCGTACCGTTAATGAGACCTCAGTCTCCAATTGTTGGTACAGGTTTAGAGCGTAGAGTGGCTAAAGATTCAAGAATCTTAATTAATGCTGAAGGAGAAGGTGTTGTTGATTATGTTGATTCTGATATTATCACTATTACTTACAAAAGAACTGATGAAGAGAAATTAGTAAGTTTTGAAGAAGATGCAAAAACGTATAAATTAATTAAGTTTAGAAAAACGAATCAAGGTACGTCTATTAACTTACATCCTATTGTTAAAAAAGGAGATATAGTTAAAAAGGGACAAGTACTTTGTGAAGGATATGCTACAGAAAAAGGTGAATTGGCCTTAGGTAGAAATATGAAAGTAGCCTTTATGCCTTGGAAAGGGTATAACTTTGAGGATGCGATTGTAATTTCAGAAAAAGTAGTACGTGAAGATATTTTTACATCTATCCATATTGATGAGTATTCATTAGATGTTAGAGATACTAAGTTAGGTGCTGAAGAATTGACAAATGACATTCCGAATGTTAGTGAAGAATCTACTAAAGATTTAGATGAAAACGGAATGATTCGAATTGGTGCTGAAATTAAGCCTGGTGATATTCTTATAGGTAAAATTACACCTAAAGGAGAATCAGACCCTACACCTGAAGAAAAATTATTACGTGCCATTTTTGGTGATAATGCTGGTGATGTAAAAGATGCATCATTAAAAGCATCTCCATCATTAAAAGGAGTTGTAATTGATAAAAAATTATTCCAAAGAATAGTTAAAGATAAAGCAAAAAGAAGTCAAGATAAAGAAGATATTGCGAGATTAGAATCTGAATTTGTTGTAAAGTTTGATGACTTAAGAAGTCGTTTAGTTGAAAAATTATTCAGCCTTGTTAATGGTAAAACAGCTCAAGGTGTTTTGAATGATTTAAGTGAAGAGGTTTTTCCTAAAGGGAAAAAGTATACGTTGAAAATGTTAAATTCAGTTACTGATTTTGAGTATTTAACAAAAGGGACTTGGACAACTGATAAACACCTTAATAGTTTAGTGAATCAATTAATTCATAACTATAAAATTAGGGTAAATGACCTTCAAGGTGCTTTACGTAGAGAGAAATTTACGATTACAGTAGGAGATGAATTACCTCCAGGAATTGTAAAATTAGCTAAAGTTTATATTGCTAAAAAACGTAAACTAAAAGTTGGTGATAAAATGGCAGGTCGTCATGGTAATAAAGGTATTGTTGCTCGTATTGTAAGAGCTGAAGATATGCCTTTCTTAGAAGACGGAACTCCAGTTGATATCGTATTAAATCCATTAGGTGTACCATCGCGTATGAATATTGGGCAAATTTATGAAACTGTGTTAGGATGGGCAGGTCAGAAACTAGATCAAAAGTATGCAACACCAATTTTCGATGGTGCTACGATT
>JAJRPL010000241.1 GCA_024280815.1 Bacteroidota bacterium | reverse complement strand
ATTTATCATCTGACTGAAAATAGGCTGTCCGAAAAAAAATGTACTTTTGCTCATGGTTGTGTTTTATGTGGAAGTAAAAACAACTATACGAAAAAAGCATCAATTATTGATGCTTTTTTTATCGGACAACAATGATTTTTAATATTTATTCTAGGCTTTATTACAATAATTTCTTTCTCGCAAGAAAAGAAAACCTATTGGGATAATGGAAATTTAAAAAGCATATCTAATTTTGATGAAGATGGTCAAAAAACAGGTGAGTGGAATCAATATTATCAAACAGGTGAACTAAAAGTAGATGGATTTTATAAGAAAGGGAAAAAAGAAGGAACTTGGTATGAAAATTATTATAATGGAGAGAGAAAGAAACGAACTTATTATAGAAATGGTTTGATTACTAAAAAAAACACCTATTATGAAAATGGAAGACAGATGGTTTCTGGTAGTTTTGATGATAATGAAAAAAAACATGGTGTTTGGGAACAATATTATGACAATTGGCAACAAAAAATGAAAGGAGAATATTCTCATGGCAAAAAACACAACCAATGGAAATATTATACAAAAGAAAGTAAATTATATAAAGTTGAAAATTATAATTTGGGTGTCTTAACAAGTAAATGGACTGGAGATACTGATGATGTAGAAAATAGAGTCGAGCATGTAATTGATGCAGCTAAAGATGCTGTAACTGGGATGGTAGAAGAAGTTGTTGATGTTACTGAAAATGCTAATTCAGAAGAAGTTGAAGTAATTTCAGACCCAGACGCAGTAGGTTCTGTTGACGTTGCTTCCGAAGTTGTAGAGAGTAAAAATTATTATGGAAATAGACTAAATGGTGAATGGAAATTTTATAATGAAAAAGGAAAATGTATTGAAATTGGTAATTACAAAGATGATCAAAAAGATGGGGAATGGAAATATTACTATAATAACGAAAAACTAAAAAAAATACAATTATGGAAAGAAGGAAAATTGATGGAAGTTCTATCTTATGTAGATAAAGAAGGAAAACCTTTTGATAGAGGTACATTAAAGCATGGTAGTGGTACAGTAAAAGAGTATAATGCAGAAAGTAAATTAATTTCTACAATTGAATACATTTATGGAGAAAAATTAGATTGGAATGATTCAAATCAACTCAACAATTCTGCTTGGAATGTCTATGAGAATGAAACAGATTCTGAAACACTACAAAATGCAATAAAATGGATAAAAAGATCAATTGAATTAGATAAAAACTATTATAATACAGATACCTATGCAGCTTTATTATACAAAACGGGTCAATATAAACAAGCATTAACTTATGCTGAACAAGCAATTAAAATTGCTAAAAAAGAGGATAGCAACTATGATTCTACAACAAAGCTTATAGAACAAATATATTTAAAAATGAAACAGTATTAACTATTCATAAAAGCCTTAATTATTAAAATTTAATAAGTTGGTATGATAAAAATCAAAAAAATCCTTTTACGAATTGTAAAATATTTTTTTATAAGTGTACTTGTAGTAATTCTCCTCGTTCTTATTGTCCCATATTTTGCTAATACCTGTAGAAGTACCGATGAACTTAAAAAGTTTGATATCATTATTGTACTTGGTAATCCTGCTACTGATGATTGTAAGCCCACCTTAATAATGAAAAATAGAGTTGATAAAGGTATAGAATTGTTTAATTTAGGTTATGCAAAAAAAATTCTATTTACAGGTAGCTCAGTAAGAAATAACTGCACAGAAGCAGATGTAATGGCTATCTATGCCATTTCAAATGGAATTCCAAAATCTAGTGTTTTGATAGAGCAAAGAGCAAAAAACACTTATGAAAATGCATATTATTCTGTTAAACAAATGAGAAAATTGAATTTTAAATCTGCTGCCATTATCACTTCACAGCCTCATGTAAAGAGATCTTGTACTATTTTTTCAGAATTCAAGATTGATTTTAAGCTGTTTGGAACTAATATTCCAAATCATATTTCCAAATATCAATTGTTTTTTTGGCAATTAGGAGAACGAATGATTTTGACACATCATATTATTTTTGGTTAACAAAAAAAAGTATCAATATAGCTAAACACAAAATTTCCTTAAGGTTCTCAACCAAAAGGGTAGTTCTTCTTAATTAATTTCATTTATCTGTTTTACCAAAACACATAATATTTGTTTCTACCTTTATAATTAGTAATTACTATGAAATAGAGAATAAAAGCTTCTATAATTGTATACTTTTAAAATACTATTTTTGTTAAATTATTAAAATACAAAAAAAATGAAATTTTTTAAAACTACCATTATATTAGTTTTACTTTTTTTTAGTTCATGTGCAGAATTACAACAAGTAGAAAATCAAATGCCACAAGATGTTATTAGTAATACTGATATTGCATCTGGACTAAAAGAAGCTTTACATAACGGAATTGAAAAACAAGTAATCAAGCTAACTTTAGAAGATGGTTTTTTGAAAAATGAGCTAGTGAAAATTGGTTTACCTGAAGAGTTAAAAAAAATAGACAAAACACTTAGAGGTATTGGTTTAGAAAATTTAGCAGATCAAGGCTTAAAAACTTTAAATAGGGCTGCAGAAAATGCGGTAAAAGAAGCTACGGCAATTTTTGTTGATGCTATAAAAAGAATAACTTTTGACGACGCTAAAAATATTCTATTAAGCATTAATAATGCCGCAACACAATATTTACAATAAATTACTTCTAGTCAATTGTATAACAAATTTCGCCTGTAATAAAGAATTCTTTCTCAAAGGTAGGAGCTGATAAAATTTGGAAAAGTATAATTGATAAATATAATAGCATTCCATTTGTTAAAAAAGTCACCCCAGATTTAACCGACTATGTAACTCAAGAGGCTTTAAAAGGAGTTTATATTATGATTGAAATAGAAGAAAAAGAGATTAGAGCAAAAATTTCATCTAGAAATTCAAATTTATTAAAAAAAGTATTTGCTCTGCAAGATTAATCCTAAATTTATATTCCGAGGGTATTATGTGTAGGGAATTATAAAACAATAACTTTACTTTATTTCAAAAAAAAGTGAATTCCATTTTGAAACTCGCTTTTTTTTGAAATAAAGTGAAGTGATGGCACTAGGATTCGAACCTAGGACCGCCTGCTTAGAAGGCAGGTGCTCTATCCAGCTGAGCTATGCCACCATTAAGATTAATTTACGCTAATCTTGAATTATTATAAAACTTGAAATAAAAATTCAAACTTTATTTGTCGGGGTGGCAGGATTCGAACCTGCGACCTCCTCGTCCCAAACGAGGCGCGATAACCGGGCTACGCTACACCCCGAGGTGTAATATAATTATTTGATTGCGGAGAGGAAGGGATTCGAACCCCCGGTACCCGTAAAGGTACAACTCCTTAGCAGGGAGCCCCGATCGACCACTCTGGCACCTCTCCAAAATTTAAAGAACATCACTTTTAAAGTGGGTGCAA
This sequence comes from Bacteroidota bacterium, assembly GCA_024280815.1. Lineage (GTDB taxonomy): Bacteria > Bacteroidota > Bacteroidia > Flavobacteriales > Flavobacteriaceae > Aureibaculum. Next base: position 2,070 of record JAJRPL010000241.1, on the reverse strand, counting down.
ATGTAATAAATTTGATGATTTACCACCTAATATTTTGATGAATATTTTAAAAAAGAATCAATCCATTTTTTAAACGAATAATATTAAACATTTTAGGATGAATTTTCTTATTAATTTATCCTAAATTTAATTCAAAATACCTGGAGTACACCTATTGCACCAGCTAATGTAAATACTATTTATGACACTACTGGTAATCGGTATTATTCCTTACCCTTACAAGATCATGATTTGATTTAAGACTGTTAATAACTAGACAATAATTATAGGTATTTAAAATTCAATTTTTAGTGGGGTTTTGTATTTTTACAGCGATTTAAACTAAAGAGATGGCTACAACACAAGAATTACAAGATTTTTCAACACAAGTTAGAAGAGATATTTTAAGAATGGTACATGCTGTCAACTCTGGTCATCCAGGGGGGTCATTAGGTTGTACAGAATTCTTTACTGTACTTTATCAAGAAATAATGAAGTATTCTACCAATTTTTCTATGGATGGCAATGGTGAAGATTTATTCTTTTTATCGAATGGACATATTTCACCTGTATATTATAGTGTGTTGGCTAGAAGCGGTTTCTTTCCTGTTGAGGAGTTAGCAACTTTTAGAAAATTAAATACACGTTTACAAGGACACCCTACCACACATGAAGGTTTGCCTGGTATTAGAATTGCTTCTGGTTCTTTAGGGCAAGGTATGTCGGTAGCTATTGGTGCTGTACAAGCAAAAAAGCTAAATGGTGATAATTCTTTGGTATATACCTTGCATGGAGATGGTGAATTGCAAGAAGGACAAGCATGGGAATCTATCATGTATGCTGCAGGTAAAAATGTAGACAATCTAATTTCTACAGTTGATTATAACAAAAAACAAATTGATGGTGCAACGGATGATGTATTGCCTTTAGGGGATTTAAAAGCAAAATTTGAGGCTTTTGGTTGGGATGTTTTAGAAGTAAAAGAAGGAAATTCAATTGAAGCAATTATTGCTGGATTAAACGAGGCAAAATCAAGAACAGGAAAAGGTAAGCCTGTTTGTATATTATTACACACAATGATGGGTAATGGTATCGACTTTATGATGCATACACATGCTTGGCATGGTAAAGCTCCTAATAATGAACAATTAGAAGTTGCTTTAGCTCAGAATGTTGAAACTTTAGGTGATTACTAATATCTAACACTTTACATTTATAGCAAATACAAAGCACTTTATTTTTAATAAATAAAGCAGTCAATTTATTTGACTGCAATTGTATTTGTATATAAAATTATAGATTAACATGAGAATAATTCCTGCCATTGATATTATAGAAGGTAAATGTGTACGCTTGTCAAAAGGAGATTACGCCACAAAAAAAATCTATAATGAAAATCCGCTTGAAATTGCCAAGCAGTTTGAGGCTCATGGTATAGAATATTTACATTTGGTTGATTTGGACGGAGCTAAAGCCAGTCATATTATTAATCACAAAGTATTAGAACAAATAGCATCTAAAACTAAGTTAAAAATTGATTTTGGAGGTGGATTAAAAACTGACGAAGATTTGAAAATAGCTTTTGACAGCGGAGCAAAACAAATTACGGGTGGTAGTATTGCGGTGAAGAATCCTGAAATTTTTAAAAAATGGATTTCTAATTATGGTCATCATAAAATTATTTTAGGTGCCGATGCCAATCCTGATGACACAGGAGCAAAAATAGCGATTAACGGATGGCAAGAAAAATCAACTATAGAATTAATTCCATTTATAAAAGACTATTATCAAGAAGGTATTCAATATGTAATTTGTACTGACATCAGTAAAGATGGTATGCTTGAAGGACCGTCATTTGATTTGTATAAAAGAATATTAGCAGAAGTGTCCAATTTAAAATTAATTGCTTCTGGAGGTATCTCTCATTTCTCAGAAATCCCTAAATTAGCTGCATTAGGCTGCGAAGGAACAATTATAGGAAAAGCCATCTATGAAAACAGAATTAGTTTAAAACAATTAGAAAATTATATTACATCATCCTGAATCAAATTTAGGAAAAGTTTATGTTAACAAAAAGAATAATACCTTGTT
>JAJRPL010000240.1 GCA_024280815.1 Bacteroidota bacterium | reverse complement strand
CAAATTACTTCTATCCAACCAAATTGTTCTGCCTGATTTACTGTATTTTCAAGAAACATTTTGTAATTTTCAGCGTTGAAAGGTTAGTACTTATTTTATTTAATCTTTGATGGAAACAAATTTATTAAAAATAGTGTTCCATATTTAATTTAAAGCATCTATTTATGCACAAAAAAATTGAGGCTGAGTTAGTGAGCCTAGCTCATAGCATTTTACAAATGAAAAAAAATAGTGATGTCTTGGCTTTGAAAGAAAAGGCTAGGCTACTTTATGAAAAATTATCTGTACTTACTTTTGTAGATAATTATGTTACTTCTACACCAAATATTCAACAACCTGGTGAAGAATTAATTAAAGAAGAGGCTACTACTTTTAAAAAGGAAGAAGTAGTAAAACCAATTGCTGAAAAAATTAAAAGTATTCCTAAACCTATTGTTAAGTCTATTCAGCAAGAGACGAAAAAGGTAAAAGACGAAAATATATTTGAACCAACGTTCGATAAGGTTAAAATTGATATTGGTAGCTTAAAACCAAATCAAATCAGTTTAAAAGAAGAATTACGAGATACCGTTTCTGCTGATAAAACTTCAACGCTGTTCGATGATGACAATATAAACGAAAACAGAACATTAAATGACAAGCAATTTTCTTCAACTATTCAGATAGGTTTGAATGATAGAATTGCCTTTGTAAAACACTTATTTAATTTTAGTCAAGCTGATTTTAACAGAATATTATCTCAGCTTAACACCCTGAAATCTGAAAAAGAAGCTAAAGATTTTATCTACAATCAAGTAAAACCTGATTATGATTGGACCGATAAAGAAGAGTACGAAGAAAGATTAATATCGATAATTGAAAGAAAATTTTCATAATTTATTTTATATGAACGCTACCGAATTTAACACCTTATTTGATAAAATAATTGCAACATATCATGTTATTGATACTGTTGATCAGCCATTTACAAACCCTTATGATAAAACCGACTTGATAAACCATTTATTATATCGAAAATCATGGATAGACACTGTGCAATGGCATTACGAAGATATTATCCGTTTGCCAGATATTAATCCTGTTGAAGCATTAACCTTAAAACGTAAAATTGATGCTTCAAATCAAGATAGAACCGACATGGTTGAATATATAGATAGTTATTATTTAGATAAATATAAAGATGTAATTATTCTAGAAGAAGCTAAAATAAATACTGAAAGTCCTGCCTGGGCAATAGACCGGTTGTCAATTTTAGCTCTAAAAATTTATCATATGCGTGAGGAAGCTACTAGAGATTCTGCTTCTAATGAACATCGAGCTAATTGTCAAACAAAACTAGAGATTTTGCTTGAACAACGCTCTGATTTATCTTCTGCAATTGATGATTTATTAAATGATCTTTCTCAAGGAAAAAAATATATGAAAGTATACAAACAAATGAAAATGTATAATGACGATGAATTGAACCCAATGCTTTATAAAAAGAAGTAGAACTTCATGAACCAACCAAAATATCTCTTAAAAATACTTAGTATTTTTCTTTTAATTTTCTTGGTTGGATGCAAGTCTACCTATGAAATAAAATCATTTTCAAAAAATGAAATTCCTTTAAAACCCGATTATCAAAATGAAGAGAATTGGGCGGTTTTACCTTCGAAAATATCAGAGTTGAAAGCTGATATTTTTTATATTTATCCTACATTAACAACCAACGATAAAGATTTACGTTGGAATATTCCCATTAATGATAGCATACAAAATGCTAAAATTATAAATACTGCAGTTCGTTTTCAGGCTTCTGCTTGGGCAAGTTCGGGTAAAATGTATGTTCCTATATATCGTCAGGCTCACTTAAGAGCTTATTATCATTATGAAAGTGGAGGGAAAGAAGCATTAACATTAGCCTATAGTGATGTGAAAGCTGCATTCGAATATTATTTAAAACATTACAACAATGACAGGCCTATCATTTTAGCTAGTCATAGTCAAGGTTCTACACATGCTAGTTTATTATTAAAAGAGTTTTTTGATGACAAACCTATACAAAAACAGTTAGTTGCGGCATATATTCCTGGAATCGGATTCAAAAAAGATGAATTCAAAACTATTCCATTAATGACCAAACCTAATGAAACGGGTGGTTTTGTGTCATGGAATACCTATAAGAGGAATAAGGTGCCTAAAAGTTATAATAAATGGTATAAGGGCAAAGTAGCATCAAACCCAATTACTTGGGATGCCGCCAAATTTACAAAAAGAGAAGACCACAAAGGGTTTTTATACAGCAATGGGAAACTCTATAAAAATGCGTTGAGAATTGAAGTAATTGATGGAATGATATGGACAACTCTTCCTAAATTTCCTCACAGGCTATTTGCCATCTTTAAGAAAAACTATCATGTAGGTGATATTAATTTGTATTGGAAAGATATTCAGCAAAATTCAGAACTGAGAGTTAAAAGTTGGTTGAAGAACCATAAAAACTAAGTTAAAAAATCATTGTTGTCCGATAAAAAAAGCATCAATAATTGATGCTTTTTTCGTATAGTTGTTTTTACTTCCACATAAAACACAACCATGAGCAAAAGTACATTTTTTTTCGGACAGCCTATTTTCAGTCAGATGATAAATT
>JAJRPL010000239.1 GCA_024280815.1 Bacteroidota bacterium | reverse complement strand
TTTTATCACGTTCTTCTTTAAAATGATTTCTGCAAGATTCTTCGCTATCAAAATTTGCAGTAAAACTAAATATATTCATATCTTTATTTTCTCTAAAGATAAGCATTAATTATCAATTATTAGTGTTTGCGGATATACAAAAAAAATATTTATTAAATATACTTTTGTAATTACAAGCAAGTAATTTTTCACAGTTATAATAGAAACAATAATACTCCTTTTATTTAATTTATTTTATTTCTAAGATAAAAATAATGTAAATATTTAACGAAAACGGTTTCGTTTCTTTTTCAATATTTTTTTTGTATTACTTCCAATATTCTTTTGTAATTTGCATTGTAATGATGTTCATTGTAATTTTTTATTAAAACTACATTGCTCAAAAGATTAAAACCACATTAAAGATTACATCAAAAAATTTAATAGATTAAGAAATGATAACAATCACCTGTTTTGGAGAAGTACTTTGGGATGTATTCCCAACCTATAAAAAAATTGGAGGAGCTCCGTTAAATGTAGCCTTACGATTACAATCTTTTGGAATCGATGCAAAGATTATTAGTCGTATAGGGAATGATGAAGATGGTAAAGCATCCTTAAAGTATGTTAAGGTCAATACTATTGATACCTCAACAATCCAAATGGACTCCATTTTAAAAACAGGCAGTGTACATGTAAGTATAGATAAAAACGGTTCAGCATCATACACTATTGAACGTCCTGTGGCATGGGACAATATTGAACTTACTGACCTTGCAATTGCTACAGTAAAATCTTCAACTGCTTTTATTTTTGGGAGTTTGGTCTGCAGGAATCAAGTTTCAAAAAACACCTTATTAAATTTACTTCAATACGCTTCTTATAAAATATTTGATGTCAATTTGCGTCCCCCGTTTTATTCAATGGAATTATTGTTAGATTTAATGGTTAAAGCTGATTTCATTAAATGTAATGATGATGAATTATTAGAGATATGTAAGGCTTTAAATTTCAATGCAACTAAAATTACAGAACAGCTATTTTTTTTATCAGAACACACAAACACAAAACACATCTGCGTTACAAAAGGCAAATATGGTGCTGTGTTACTGTATGATGAACAGCTTTACCATCAAAAAGGTTACCCTATTAAGGTAGTTGATACCGTAGGTGCGGGCGATTCGTTTTTAGCGGCATTAATTAGCCAACTTATAAATAAGAAAAAACCAAATGAAGCTTTAAATTATGCTTGTGGTATTGGTGCTTTGGTTGCAAGTAAAGAGGGTGCCAATTCGAAAATTTTAGACTTAGAAATTTTAGATTTCTTAAAAGACAGCTAACGGTTGATTTTAAAGGCATTGCCTTCATATAAATATAAAAAACGAAAACGTTTTCGGTACTACTTTTGTGTTTTTTTTAAATTAATATGTGAAAGTTATGCTAATTTATTCTATCTTCGACGTTGGTATATAAGAAATACCTTTATATATTTTCACTCTTATGCCGTATTTTTTTTCTTAATAATATGAATTTTTAACTGAATTGTATTAGTCTCCAGACGAATCAATCCTGTTATTTGTATTGTTAATAATTTGAAACATCTATAAAGTAAATTCTTTTAATCAAAAATTTAACTAATTTAAATAATTATGAAATTAATGAAACAATTACTATTTTTAAGTATTGTACTCTTTTCTAGCGTGCTACTTGCACAAACAGTAACTGGAACGGTCTCGGACAGTAATGGTCCTTTACCTGGAGTTACTATTATTGAAAAAGGTACAACAAACGGTACAACTACTGATTTTGATGGAAACTACTCTATTGATGTTGGTGCTGAATCAGTGTTAACCTTTAGCTTTATCGGTTTTACGACCCAAGAGATAGCTGTAAACGGACAAAGTACAATCAACGTTCAACTAGCAGAAGATGCTAATGAACTTGATGAGGTTGTTGTTATTGGTTATGGTTCAATTAGAGCTAAAGACGCAACAGGTTCTGTAGCCTCAGTAAAATCTAAAGACTTTAATGGTGGTGTAATTGCTTCTCCAGAACAACTCATTCAAGGTAAAACAGCTGGAGTTCAAATTACAACTACTAGTGGTGAGCCGGGAGCTGGTATGAATATTAGAATACGAGGAACTTCTTCTGTACGTAGTGGAAACGGACCTTTATATGTAGTAGATGGTGTTCCGCTTAGTGGTGCAAATACTTCTGTTGGTTCAGGAGGTGGAGGCTTAGGGTCTGCAGCTGCAAAAAACCCTTTAAACTTCTTAAATCCTAATGATATTGCGAGTATGGACATCTTAAAAGATGCTTCTGCAACCGCCATTTATGGCTCTCGTGGTGCAAATGGAGTAGTATTAATCACAACAAAAAGTGGTAAGGCTGGACGATCTACATTAGAGTTTTCTTCTTCAGTTTCATCTAGTGCTATTTCTAAAAGAGTAGATTTACTTGATAGAGAAAGTTTTTTAGCTACACAGGCTACTTTAGGCAATGATATAACTGTAATTGATAGAGGTGCAGATACTGATTGGCAAGATGTTATTTTTAGAAATGCATTGTCAACCAATTATGACCTTTCTTATGGAGGAGGTGGTGAAAATGGAAATTTCAGATTATCGGTAGGGTATACAGATCAGGAAGGTATGGTAGAAAATAGTGGTTTAAAAAGATTAACTACTCGATTCAATTCATCACAAAAATTCTTTGAGGATAAGTTAAAGATGTCAACACAAATAACTGTATCTAATACGCAAGATGAAAGAGCTCCAATTTCAGATAATGCGGGTTCTCGTGGTGATTTATTGTCTGCAACTTATTATGCAAACCCTACAGCTCCTGTTTATGGTAACGATGGTTTGCCAAGTGATACCGGGTCTTCTGAGCAATACAATCCAGCAGCTTTATTACTATATATGAGAGATAATACATCTACTTTCAGGACCTTAGCGAATATTTCTGCAGAATATAATTTTACCGACAATTTATCTTTTAAAACGGTAATTGGTGTTGATAAATCTACTTCTTCTAGAAAAGCACCTATATCTTCACTTGCTCCAATGAGTAGTGTAAATGGTTTAGGTAGAGCACAAGTTGGTGATTTAGATTTAACCACTAAGTTATTAGAAACGTATTTTAATTATTCTAAAGACCTTTCTGAAGATAGTAATTTTACTGCCTTATTAGGGTTTTCTTACCAAGAGTTTAATGAAAAATGGCGTTTTACAGAAGCAGCAGGTTTTAGAACTGAAAATCTTGATTTAATGATAAATAATTTAGGTGCTGCTAAAGTTTTTAGTGGTAATTCAAGTAATGTTACTGATGAACTACAATCCTTTTTTGGTAGATTAAACTATTCTTATAAAGGTAAATATTTATTAACTGCAACCTTAAGAGCTGATGGATCTACAAAATTTGGACCCGATAAAAAATATGGTTATTTCCCTTCTTTTGCAGCAGCATGGAAATTATCTGAAGAAGATTTTGTAGGCGATGCTTTTTCTGATTTAAAACTAAGATTAGGTTATGGTGTAACGGGTAATCAAGAAATTCCAACCAATTTATACGCACAAAGAACAAGGTTTGGAACTGGAAACATAGGTAATGATGGTGTTTTAGTTCCTGGCGGAGAATCATCAGTTACTTTTACCAATCCGGGATTGCAATGGGAAGAAACTTCTCAAATTAATATTGGGTTAGATTATGGGTTTATGGATAACCGCATTACTGGTTCTGTAGATTATTATCGTAAAAATACCAGTGATTTATTAATTAAAGTAACAAGTGCACAACCTGCAGCTACCCCATTTGTATGGAAAAATTTACCTGCCAACGTTATCAATCAAGGGTTAGAATTTTCTATTAATGCAAAACTTGTTGAAAAAGAAAAATTGAATTGGAATACTAATTTTAATATTGCATTTAATAAAAATGAAGTTACCAACTATAATGAAGCTCCGCTAAATACAGGTGTAATTAGTGGTCCAGGTTTAACTGGTGCCTTTGCTCAGCAAATTGCTGATGGCCAACCTTTATTTGCTTGGTATGTTAGAGAATTTTCTGGTTATGATGCCAATAGAATTGCTCAATATGAAGGTGGTGATGTTCAAAAATTTACAGGAGATAGTCCTTTTCCAAATTATACATTAGGTTTTACAAATAGCCTTAATTTTGGACAATTTGATTTAAATGTCTTCTTTGCGGGACAATTTGGTCAAAAAATTTATAACAATACAGCGAATGCTTTATTTACTGTTTCAAATTTATCACAAGGTAGAAATGTTACTGTAGATACTGGTAATTTAGTCGGAACAGAAGCTCCTTTTAATGCTCCTGATGTTTCAACACGATTCTTAGAGGATGGTTCTTTTTTAAGATTACAAGATGTAACTTTAGGTTACAACTTAGATCTTGAAAATTCTAAACTGTTTAAATCGTTTCGAATTTATGCCAATGCACAAAATTTATTTGTAATTACTAACTATTCTGGTCAAGACCCAGAAGTATCAACAAATAAACAATTAAATGGAGTACCCTCTGCTGGTATAGATTATACTTCTTATCCTAAGGCGAGAACCATAACTTTAGGATTAAACGTAACTTTTTAAAAAAATAAATTATGTATAAATTAATAGTAAAAAACACAATACAAGCTGTTATAGCAACACTACTTTTAGGAGTAGGGGTTTCTTGTACAGATTTAGAACCTAATTATGATGATTCAACACTTGCTGAAAGCAGTGATGGTACATTTGAGGGTGTAGATCCTACCAATTTTTTAGAATCTGCCTATAATGACATTGAAAATATGATTCATCAAAGTAATGACTATGCATTGCATGAAGTAACTTCTGATGAATTAGTTGTATTAACTCGTGGTGCTGATTGGGGTGATAATGGAGTATGGAGAACTTTACACCAACACAACTGGAGTACTACACACCAATATGTTTTAGATACGTGGAATAGACGTAACTCTGCAGTATATAAATGTAATCAAATCATTGCACCTGTATCTGGTGCAGATGCTTCTCAATTGGCTCAAGCTAAACTTTTACGTGCAATAAATATGTTTTATGTAATGGATTTGTATGGGCAAGTACCTTTTAGAGATGTAAATGACGGAATAGATGTTGACCCTCTAGTAATGACAAGGGCTGAAGCTTTTGACTTTATTGAAAAAGATATAATGGAAGCTATGCCTGATTTAGATGCAGGAAGTACTGGAAACCTTTTTACTGTTACCAAAGCTGCGGCAAATTTTTTATTGGCTAAAATGTATTTAAATAAAGAAGTATATACGGGTAGTGCTGATGCTTCTGATTTTACAAAAGTTGTAGAATTTGTTGACGCGATTACTGCAGATGGATATGCCTTAGATGCTGATTATTTTGGTATTTTCTTACCAGGCCATGCGAATAAAGAAATTATTTTAGGATTAGACCAATGGTTAGGCTTTAGAGTATTTCATATTCTACATCCTAATCAAGGTGGATGGAATGGTTTTGCAACCTTAGCAGAAGTATATGATTCTTTTGATGCCAATGATATCAGATTAGGTGAAGCTAACCTTAACGGTATAGGTACAGGAATGTTAATTGGTCAGCAATATGATGCTGATGGTACAAAACTAACCGATAGAGGGGGTAATGATTTAGTGTTTACCAAAGATTTCCCAACAGGTATTAGTGGTAATAACGAAAGAACTGGCGTAAGACCTCATAAATATACCCATAGCGTTGATGGTAAAGCAACTCCAGGTGGTACTTATACACTATTTAGATATGCAGATGCTGTCTTGATGAAGGCTGAGGCAATTATGAGAGGTGGTACTTCTACGGTGACCGCTGAAAGTATTATCGATAACTTAAGAACCTTACGTGGTGTATCTGCCAAAGGTACTTATACCTTAGACGATATTTTAGATGAAAGACTTAGAGAAATTTGGACAGAAGGTTGGAGACGTAATGATCAAGTTCGTTTTGGTACTTTTGCTGAAACTTGGGATATGAAAGATGTTACAGATGAGCATAGAGTATTGTTTCCAATACCTGCTTCTGCGGTGGCAACAAACCCTAATTTGACTCAGAACTCTGGTTACTAATATAAAGAATTCCTTGACGCTCCGCGTCGAGGTTTCCTTTTCACCTTCTCCTTTGGAGAGGTCGTAATCGTATTTAGCGATTACGGGTGAGGATAAAAAATATTTTAAATGTTAATAAAAAACACCCTTATTTTAAGGGTGTTTTTTTTATTATTAATTGTACATTTACACTACTATTTATTTTGAGACCTCACAGGTCTTAATGAGCAGAAATTTTTCAAATCAAATTAAGTAAGAATAGTTTTTGTCATTTACTAAAGTAAACTATAACGGAATGTTTAGGATATTTCTATTACTTTTATTTCTTATTACTGTGTATTCTTGCCAACAGCAATCAAGCAACTCGCTTTTTATAGAGAAAAGTGAACAAGAAACGAATGTTACCTTTAGCAATCAACTAAAAAACTCCCCTGATTTAAACATATTAACATACCTATATTATTATAATGGTGCTGGATTGACTACAGGAGATTTTAATAATGATGGCTTAGAAGATTTGTATTTTGTTGCCAATCAAAATTCAAATAAGCTTTACCTAAATAAAGGGGACTTAAAATTTAAAGATATAACCTCTGGAGATTTGATAGATAAAGAAGGGTGGTCAACAGGTGTTTCTACAGTTGACATCAATAATGATGGTTTATTAGATATTTACATCTGTAAAGTAGGAGATTATAGAGGAATAAAAGGTAAGAATAAACTACTCATAAATCAAGGAGTTGATGCAAGTGGAAAACCCTCCTTTAAAAACGAAGCCAAAAAATACGGATTAGACATTGCCTCATTTTCAACACAAACTGTTTTTTTAGATTATGACCTTGATGGAGATTTAGATCTATTTTTGTTAAATCATTCAGTACATCCAAGCGGTAATTACGGAAAAGGTTCTTTAAGGACACAGATTGACACATTATCTGGTGATAAGCTTTATAAAAATGAAAATGGAAAATTTATTGAAGTTTCTAAAGAATCAGGAATTTTTCAAGGTAAAATAGGTTACGGGTTAGGAGTCACAGCAAGTGATATTAATAATGATGGCTATCCAGACCTTTATATAACCAATGATTTTTTTGAAAATGATTATCTATATATCAATCAAAAAGATGGAACTTTTAAAGAAATAATATCTGCCAATGAAAAAAAATTAGGGCATACATCACATTACTCTATGGGAAATGATATTGCCGACTTTAATAATGATGGCTTACTAGATATTATCTCACTAGATATGTTACCAGAAAATATTGAAACCTATAAAGCATCTGGTACTGAATATGCTTATCAAAATTATAAGCAATATCTAAGAAATGGTTATGCACCTCAATACATGCAAAACACCTTACAATTAAATCAAGGGAATGGTAATTTTAGTGAAATTGCTTTTCTTTCAGGTATAGCAGCTACTGAATGGAGTTGGTCACCTCTTTTTGCTGATTTTGATAATGATGGCTACAAAGACTTATACATCACCAACGGAATACTTGGAGCAACTAATGATATGGATTTTATCAATTTCATCTCTAATGAGAAAATTCAAAAAAGAATTAATCAAGGTATGAAACAAGAAGACCTTACATTAGTTAAAGAAATACCAGAAAAAAAAGCAAGTAAGTATCTCTATAAAAATAATGGAGATTTGACATTCAAGAACGTATCAAAGCCTTGGTTAAACAGCCAACCTTCTTTCAGTAACGGAGCGGTGTATGTAGATTTAGATAATGATGGTGATTTAGATTTGGTAACCAATAATATCAATGAAAGTGCATCCATACATGAGAACCTTTCAAATACCCAAGAAAAACCGAATCATTTTGTAAAAATAAAACTGGAAGGTTTACACCAAAATAAATTTGGCATAGGAGCCAAAATTAAAATTTATACAGATAGCTTAACAATTCTACAAGAAAATTATACCACACGCGGTTACTTATCAGCGGTATCACCTAATTTAACACTTGGTGTGGGTCAAGCCAAAAAAATTGACTCAGTAGTAGTGATTTGGCAAAAAGGGAATTATCAAGTATTGAAAAATATAACCGTGAATTCAACAATTACCTTAAATGAAGCAGCATCAAATAGTAATTACTATCTAGATTTTCCAACAATTAAAAATAACGGAATTTTAAAAAACTCAACGTTAAAATTTAACTACAAACACAAAGACAATAGTTTTGTTGAATTTACAAGAGATCCTTTAGTGCCATATATGAACACTTATCAAGGTCCAGATATTTCGGTGGCAGATGTAAATAATGACGAATTACAAGATGTTTTTTTAAGTGGTGCTAAAACCAAAGCAAGTCAATTATACATTCAAAACATAGACGGGACCTTCTCTAATGCTACTGATACTATTTTTGATGAAGATAAAAAAAGTGAAGACATCAAACATTTATTTTTAGATATAGACAATGATAAAGATCAAGATTTAATCGTCATTTCTGGTGGCAATGAATTTAGAAAAGGCAAACCTCTTCAACCTCGCTTATACATTAATACCTCTGGTCATTTCACAAAAAAAGAAGATGCTTTTTCAAAAATAGAGATCAATGGTTCTGTCATAATTGCCAATGACATTGATAATGATGGCGATCAAGATTTATTTATCGGTTCAAATGGAGTTCCACAACAATTTGGAAAAACACCCAACAATTATATCTTTAAAAACGATGGTAATGGTAATTTTACTCCTACCCTTTTAGAAAATTTAGGCTTAGTACAAGATGCTGTTTTTGTAGATATTAATAACGATGCTAAAAAAGACCTCATTGTTGCTGGGTATTGGATGCCTATTACTATTCTATTGAATACCGATACTGGTTTTGTTACATCTAAAAATGAATCTTTAGCAATGACAAATGGTTTATGGAACTGCATCAAAGTTGAAGATTTTGACAACGATGGCGATTTGGATATAATTGCTGGTAATTGGGGATTAAACACTCGATTAAAAGCATCTAAAAGTGAACCTATAACTTTATATTCAAATGATTTTGACAATAATAAAACGATAGACCCTGTAATTACCTATTATCATCAAAACAAAGAAACTCCTTTTGCTACCAAAGAAGAACTGACAAAACAGTTGCCTTATTTAAATAAAAAATATTTATCATATACGGCTTTTGCAAAGGCTAATTTTAAGGATCTATTTCCCAAAGAAAAATTAAATACCGCAGAAAAAAAATACATTTATACCCTTGCTAGCACCTATTTTGAAAATAATGGAGAAAATGTTTTTTCTACAAAAGAAATTCCTAATTTAGTACAAAGTTCCTCAGTGCATTCTATGCTTCTCGAAGATTTTGACAACAACGGATTTATAGACGTTTTATTGGCTGGCAACCGCTATGATATCAATACGCAATTGGGTCGTTTAGACGCTTCTCATGGGCAGTTGTTATTAAATTTTAATGGCAATTTTCAACTTAAAAAATCTAACAGCTTTAGTATTGATGGGCCTGCTAGAGCTATAAAAAAGATTACGATTAAAAACAAAGACTATTATATTATCGGAATTAATAATGATAGCCTACAAATTTTAGAAAAAATTAAAAGATAATGCAAAAAATACTCACCACATTAATTGTACTACTACTCATAGTATCTTGTAAAAAAGAAGATAAACCAAAATCTAAAATTAAGAATACCTTATTTACAAAATTAGAGAGCTCTCACACAGGAATTGATTTTATCAACACCGTAGAAAATGAAAAAGATTTAAATGTTTTTAAATACAGAAATTTTTACAATGGTGGCGGTGTAGCAATTGGAGATATTAATAATGATGGTTTGCCAGATGTGTATTTGACTGCAAACAGAAAAAAGAATAAATTATATTTAAATAAAGGAGATTTAAAATTTGAAGATATTACTAAAAAATCTAAAACTGAAGGTAACAAAGCATGGTCAACAGGTGTTGTACTAGTCGATATTAATGCAGATGGCTGGTTAGATATCTATGTTTGTAATGCAGGAAACCTAAAAGGTGATGACCAAAAAAATGAACTGTTTATTAATAATAAAGACCTTACTTTTACTGAAAAAGCCGAAGAATACAATCTTGCCGATAGTGGCTTTACTACACATACTGCATTTTTTGATTATGATGGTGATGGCGATTTAGATGCCTATATTTTAAATAATAGTTTTTTACCTGTCAACACACTCGGCTACTCTAACAAACGTGAGCTAAGAAGTCAAGACTGGGATTTACCCGATTTTTGTAAAGGTGGTGGAGATAAATTAATGCGAAATGACAATGGTACATTTACAGATGTAAGCGAAGAAGCAGGAATTTATGGAAGTTTAATTGGTTTTGGATTAGGTGTTACTATTGGTGATGTAAATAACGATTTATTACCAGATATTTATGTGTCAAATGATTTTTATGAACGTGACTATTTATACATCAATAATGGTGACGGAACCTTTACTGAAGATATTAAAAATAGAATTTCACATTTAAGCTTATCTTCAATGGGAGCAGATATGGCAGATATTAATAATGATGGTTTGCCAGAAATTTTTGTGACTGATATGTTACCAGAAAATGATGAACGACTAAAAAATACTAGTGATTTTGAACGTTATGATTTATTTAAGCTTAAGAAGAGTAAAGATTTTTACAATCAATATATGCAAAATACCTTGCAGTTAAATAATGGTGACAACACCTTTTCTGAAATTGCTTCGTATAGTGGAGTCGCACAAACAGACTGGTCTTGGGGAGCTTTGTTATTTGACATGGATAATGATGGTTATAAAGATATCTATGTGTGTAATGGTATTTATCATGACTTAACCAATCAAGATTTTATGGACTTTTTTGCCAATGAAGTACATCAAAAAATGGCATTGTCTGGTGTTAAAACTTCACAAGATTCAATTGTAAATAGTATGCCAAGTACGCCTATTTCTAATTATGCCTATAAAAACAATCACGATTTAACTTTCTCTAATACAACAAAAAATTGGGGCTTTGAAGAACCTAGTTTTTCTAACGGAGCCGCTTATGGTGATTTAGATAATGATGGCGATTTAGATTTGATTGTCAACAATATGAATATGCCTTTGTTTGTTTACAAAAACAACTCAAAAAACAACTATATAAAAGTGAATTTAAAAGGAGATACTTTAAATCCATTTGCGGTTGGAAGCATTGTAGAACTCTATGCAAATGGTCAAACCATACGTCAAGAGTTAATTCCTTCTCGCGGGTTTCAATCATCTATTGATTATGTAATGACTTTTGGTCTAGCTGATCTCAAACAGGTAGATTCGCTCAGCGTAATTTGGCCAAACAAAAAAGTGCAAAAATTGGGTGCTACAACTACAAATCAAACACTTACTTTTAAAATCGATGATGCTAAAAATAGTTTTCAGCCAAATTTATTCAATCAATCAAAAAAATATTTTTCTGAAGTTAAAAATGATCTTGAAGCTCATAAAGAAGATTTGTATGTTGATTTTAATTTTGAAGGATTAATTCCGAAAATGCTATCAAAAGAAGGACCTGCTATTGCTATTGGAGATGTAGATAATGATGGGAACGAAGATATATTTATTGGTGGAGCTTATGACCAAAAGGGGCAACTATATCTTCAGAAAAAAAACGGGAAATTAAAGGTGTCAAATTTCACTACAGAAGTAGAGTTTGAAGACACCACGGCAGAATTTATCGACATAGATAATGATAATGATTTAGATTTGATTATAGGTTCTGGTGGTAATTTTAAACATGCCAGAACAGGTGTAAGAGCTTATCTGAATGATGGTAAAGGAAATTTTGATGCTTATAAAATAATTACTAGAGCAAAAGCAAATATAGCAGCTATTGCACCTTATGATTTTGATAATGATGGTGATGTTGATTTATTTGTTGCCAGTTTAAGTGTTCCTGGAACTTATGGTGTTTCTCCAAAAAATATACTATTAGAAAATGATGGTAAAGGTAACTTCAGAAATATCACCAGTTCAAAAGCTCTTGGTACTCTATCTATAGGAATGACAACCGATGCCATTTGGAGAGATATAGATGGTGATACTAAAAAAGATTTGATTCTAGTAGGTGAATGGATGTCACCAAAAATATTTAAAAATACAGGTACAAACCTAGAAGAACTAACATCTAATTTAAGTGAGTATTCAGGATTGTATAATACCGTTGAAGGCAAAGATTTAGATAATGATGGTGATATTGATCTTATTTTAGGCAATCAAGGGTTAAATACCATCTACAAAGTAGATAAAGAACATCCTGCTAAAATGTTTGTCAATGATTTTGATAAAAACGGAACAGTAGAGCAGATTTTTACTAAAACTATTAACGGTCGTGATATTCCAATTCATCTGAAAAGAGAGATTACAGGACAACTAAGCTCACTAAAAAAACAAAATCTAAAATTTAGTGAGTATGCCGTAAAATCTATTGATGAGCTTTTTTCAAAAGAAATATTAAAAACTGCAAAGGTCAAAACTATTACTACCCATGCCAATTTAATTGCTTTTAATGATGGTCATGGAAATTTCACTGTAAAAGAACTTCCAGCTACAGCTCAATTATCTTGTATTAATGCAATTCAATGTGAAGATATTAATAAAGATGGAGTTTTAGATCTAATTCTTGCTGGAAATAATTTTAATTACAAACCTCAATTTGGAAGGTTGGACGCAAATAAAGGTTTGGTACTTTTTGGTAATAAAAACGGAGAATTTATAAACCAGAGTCAAACAGGATTTAAAGTAAAAGGCCAAGTAAAAGTAATGAAATGGTTTACGAGCAAACAAAGAAAACGCTATTTAATAGTTGGTGTTAATAATAGCCAACCTAAAATTTTTAAATTAAACTAGACCAGACCTCAAAGGTCTCAAAGACCTGTGAGGTCTGATAAAACCAATTTAAATTTAATGATTAAAAGAATAATCATACCATTTATTATACTAACCTTTCTATCCTGTTCAAACAAGGATAAAAAAAACAATGTTTACTTATTTGAAAAACTAGAGGCTAAAACAACAAATGTAAATTTTCAAAATACTCTAAGACCAACAAATGACCTTAATATCTTAGACTATCTTTATTATTATAACGGAGGTGGCGTTGCTGTTGGAGATATTAATAATGACCATTTAGTAGATGTTTTTTTTACATCAAATCAAGGTGAAAATAAACTGTATTTAAATAAAGGAAACTTTGTTTTTGAAGATATAACAGATAGTGCTGGCGTAGCAGGTAATTCAGATTGGAATACTGGAACGATTATAGCAGATGTAAACGGTGATGGTTTATTAGATATATATGTTTGTGCTGTAGTAGGCATCAATGGATTAAAAGGAGCTAATGAATTGTATATCAATAATGGGGATACTACTTTTACAGAGCAAGCTAAAAAATATGGCTTGAACTTTAAAAATTATTCAACCACTGCAGCATTTTTCGATTATGACAATGATGGTGATTTAGACATGTATTTATTAAATCATGCTGTGCATACACAAAATTCGTTCGGCAAAGCTTCCATAAGAAATAATAGAGACCCCAAAAGTGGTGATAAACTTTTACGAAATGATAATGGTAAGTTTACAGATGTAAGTGAAGAAGCTGGAATTTTTGGTGGTGTAAATGGCTATGGTTTAGGTATTGCTACACATGATTTTAATAATGATGGCTATGTAGACATTTATGTAAGTAATGATTTTCATGAAGATGATTATTATTACCTAAACAATGGCGATGGTACTTTTACAGAACGACTCAAAGAGTTTTTTGGTAAAACAAGTCGATTTTCAATGGGAAGTGACGTTGCCGATTTAAACCATGATGGCTTTACAGATATTTTAACATTAGATATGACACCCGAAGATGAAGAAGTATTAAAAGCATCAATGGGAGACGAAACTATTGATATGTTAACTATGCGAACTCAAAAATTAGGCTATCATTATCAATATACACGAAATATGTTGCAGATAAATAATAGAAACCATTTTTCTGAAACAGCTTTATTCAGTGGCTTATCGGCAACCGATTGGAGCTGGTCAGCATTGTTTGGTGATTTTAATCAAGACGGTGAGCAAGATCTATTTATTTCTAACGGAATACCAAAACGTCCAAATGATTTAGATTATATAAAATTCACTTCAAACGATCAAATTTCTGCATCTCTAAACAAATCTAAATTAATTGATAATGAGGCTTTAAATAAAATGCCGTCTGGTGCAGTTGCAAATTTTATTTTTGAAGGACAAAAAAATCTATCATTTAAAAATCAATCTGGAAATTGGATACCCAATGATACTTTAATCTCTAATGGTAGTGCTTATGCTGATTTTGATAATGATGGCGATCTTGATTTGGTTACCAATAATAGTAATACATATGCTACTTTTTATAAAAATACAACCGATACAACGGCTAACTATCTGAAATTAAAATTCAATTATAAAAAAGCGAATCTATTTGGTATAGGTACAAAGGTAATTTCTTATCATAAAGGTATAAAACAATACAAACAACTTTTTACTTCTAAAGGATTTCAATCGTCATCTGAAGCTATAATTCATTTCGGCTATGGAAATACTAAAACTATCGATTCTATCAACATCATTTGGACAGATAATACTATTCAAACCATTAAAAATGTCAAAACCAATCAAACTTTAACTATTAAGCCGTTGCAAAATCGTTTAGCTGTCAATTATTCAATACTATTTCCAAAAGAAAAAGTAGGACTAACCTTAATAGACAGCATCAAAGGTTTAGATTATAAACATATAGAAAATAAGTATTCTGATGCTAATCGACATAAATTAATACCCTATCAAATTTAAGATCGTGGTCCTGCAACTGCTGTTGGCGATCTCAATAATGATGGGTTAGATGATATTTTCTTTGGTGGTTCTAGAAATCAACCTGCACAATTATTTATTCAAACAAATAATGGATTTAAAAAAAATGCACTTAAAATTTTTGAAAAGGATAAACTGAGTGAAGATATATCAGCAGTAATTACAGATTTTAATAATGATAAAAAAAATGATTTGTTTATAGCATCAGGTGGTGGTGAATATACAGGAAAATCTAACCCTTTATCAGATAGATTGTATATTAATCATGGAGATTTTAATTTTACAAAAACATCATTGCCTGAATCTTTTGAAAATGCATCAATTATAAAAACTTTAGATGCCGACAATGATGGCGATTTAGATATTTTTATAGGCAATCATACTGATACTAAAAGTTTTGGTAAATCACCCGAATCTTATCTTTTACTTAATGAAAATACTACATTTAATCTGAAATCGCTTGGCAATTTAGGAATGATTACAGATGCCACAATAAGTGATTTTAATATGGATGGGCAACAAGATATAATCGTTGTTGGCGAATGGATGCAACCCACATTTTTACAAAATAATAATGGTGATTTTAAAGATGTAACTTCTCAATTTTTAAAAGAGAATCTTAAGGGCTTATGGCAAAGCATTATTCCTTTTGATATTGATAATGATGGTGATGATGATTATATAGTGGGTAATTTTGGTCTAAACTCAAAATTTAAAGCTTCAAAAAAGTTTCCTATGAAAATGTATGTGGGCGATTTTGATAAAAATAAAAAAACAGAGACCATATTAGCTATAGAAAAAAATGGAAATTACTACACGCTTCATGGTTTAGATGAATTAGCAAGTCAATTGACTTATTTAAAGAAAAAATATACAAGTTATAAAAATTTTGCAGGACAAACCATTGAAAATATTTTTGAAAAAGAAAAACTACAAAATACAACACTTTTAACAGTAACCACATTAGCTTCAGGTTATTTAAAAAATAATAATGGCCATTTTACCTTTATCCCTTTTACTGATATCTCTCTGCAATTAGCTCCTATTACAGCACTTTTAAAATACGATTTTAATGCAGATGGAAAAAATGAAGTATTATTAGCAGGAAATTATTTTGGTATGACACCTTATCATGGTAAATTTGATAGTTTTTCGGGAGCTATTATTCAAAAAAACGAACTAGTTATACCAGCAGAAAAAGTTGGTGTTAACTTTTTTAGAAAAGCCGTAAAAGGATTAAATATTATTAAAATTGGAGAGGTAAAATACCTTCTCGTCACTATAAACAATGATAAACCTCAAGTATACAAATTAAATTAAAAACAATGAAAAACTATATAATAGTATTGTTAGCTGTTGGATTATTAGTTTCTTGTAATCAAAAACAAGAACCTATTGTAATTACCTCGGTAGATTTTCACAAATCAGTAGATAAAGTTGGTGAAGTTATGGTTCATGATATATTTTCACCACCAGTAGCAAGTCGAGTTTTTGCCTATCCAAATATTGCTGCTTACGAAATTATTGCACAGCAAAATGACGAATATTTATCTATAGCAGGACAAGTAAGAGATCTAAAAGTAATTCCAAAAGCTAATGCTTCAAAACCTATCAATTTTCAATTGGCTGCATTGATTGCACATATTGATTTGAATAAACGATTAATTTTTTCTGAAAAAGTAATAGAAACTTATAGAGACAGCTTGTATCAAGTATGGAATACTAAGAATTCTAATGAATTTACAGCCTCAAAAGAATATGGATTAGAGGTTGCAAATCATATTTATGAATGGATGAATCAAGACAATTACAATCAAACAAGAACGATGCCTAAGTATTCTGTAAATTCTGAAGACCCTTCAAGATGGCAACCTACACCACCATCTTATATGGATGGATTAGAGCCTCATTGGGATAAAATTCGTCCTTTTGTAATCAAAACAGCAGATCAATTTAAACCCGTGCCTCCTCCTCCATTTTCGATGGATAAAGAAAGTGATTTCTATAAAGAACTTCAAGAAGTTTATGATATCAGTATGGACATCACTAAAAAAGGTGATAAATCAGAAGAAGTTGCTATTGCTCAATTTTGGGATTGTAATCCGTATGTATCTGTAACGCGTGGGCATCTTATGTTTGCTACTAAAAAAATAACTCCTGGTGCACATTGGATTGGAATCACTAAAATTGCTTGTAAAAAAGAAAACACCAATTTTGATAAAACAGTTTATGCCTATACTAAAACCTCAATTGCTATAGCTGATGCATTTATTAGTTGTTGGGATGAAAAATATCGTAGTAATTTAATTAGACCTGAAACCTTAATTAATGAGCATATTGATGAAAATTGGAAGCCTGTTTTGCAAACACCTCCTTTTCCAGAATATACAAGTGGGCATTCAGTAGCTTCTGGTGCTGCTGCGGTAGCCTTAACCGATGTGTTTGGCGATAATTTTAATTTTGATGATGATACAGAATTGGTTTATGGATTACCTATAAGAAGTTATAAATCTTTTAACCAAGCGGCAGATGAAGCTGCAATTAGTAGAATGTATGGAGGTATTCATTATCGTGCGGCGGTTGAAATTGGGGTAAAACAAGGACGGGACTTAGGGAAGTTTGTGGTAGATAATCTTAAAATGACAACTAAATAACTCCACAGATTTTTAAATGAAAAAGATTAAATATTTCATCCTATTTACCCTTTTAGGAAGTTTAGTTTGGTATTTATTTATTAAACCTCACGACTATGTGGTACGATTTAAAATAAAAACATCACCTGGCACAGTATACACTAGTGTTAATGATTGGAATTTTATTAATCAAGAACTAGATTCTTTTAGTTATAAAATAATTGATAAAAAAGCATTTACCTCTTTACACCAAACACTAAACATCAAGGATAGAGGTTTAAATCTCACGTGGAATTTTAAATCATTGAATGATACAGTAACTCATGTTATTATTGGAATTTCTGAAAAAGAAAATTTCATTTACAATCGTTTAACAGTACCTTTTTCAAATACTAAATTCAAAAAAACAGCACTAAATTTAATTCGAAATTATAAAAAAGAAATTGAAAATCAGCTAGAAAAAAAGTTTAAGGTTAAAAATATCTTAATTGATACAATCTCAGAAACTGCTTATGCATATGTAGAGTTTAAGGATATTGAACTGCGAAAAAAAGCAACACAGATGATGAAATACAATGCTAAACTTTTAGAATTCATACATCTTCATCAACTTAAAAACGGAAATTATCCTTTTATACTAGTTAATAACTGGGACTTAAATAAAGGTAAAATCGATTTCCGTTTCTGTTTCCCGATACAACAAAAAGATTCTATGCCAATTGACAATACTATTAAATTTGATATCCTTAAATCAAGAAAAGTCTTAAAAGCTATTTATAACGGAAATTATACTACTTCTGACAGAGCTTGGTTTGCATTGCATGAATATGCTAAAAGACATAACATAGCCATCGAAAATAAACCAATTGAAATTTTTTACAACAATCCTCACTTTGGTGGTAATGAATTAGAATGGAAAGCTGAAGTCTTTATGCCTATTAAATAAAAAATACCTATTTTTAGAAAATGAAAATTAAAAAACCCTCTTTATCTTTTTGGCAAATTTTTAATATGAATGTTGGATTTTTAGGAATTCAATATAGTTTTGGTTTGCAGCAAACGGCTATTAATCCTATTTTTCTATACTTAGGAGCTCCAGAAGAAATGTTGCCTATACTAAATATTGCGGGTCCAGTAACAGGGTTAATTATTCAACCCATTATTGGTGCGATGTCAGATAAAACATGGTCAACAAAATGGGGCAGACGAAAACCATATTTTTTATTAGGGGCTATATTAGGTAGTTTGTGCTTATTCGCCTTCCCTCATAGTCCTGTACTTTGGTTTGCTGTTGGTTTACTATGGATTCTAGATGTAGGAAACAATATGGCTATGGAGCCTTAC